>CABRWN010000046.1 GCA_902474645.1 uncultured Collinsella sp. | reverse complement strand
GGCCCGAAAGAAAGGTAGGAGGCCATGACGAAAGGTCTGCACGTGCCTTCCGAGATCGGCAAGCTCAGGAAGGTCTGCCTGCACCGTCCCGGCGACGAGCTCCTCAACCTGCCGCCCGACGAGCTCGAGCGACTCCTGTTCGACGACGTCCCGTTCCTGGAGGTCGCGCAGCAGGAGCACGACACCTTCGCCCAGATCCTGAGGGACCAGGGCGTGGAGGTCCTCTATCTCGAGAACCTCGTCGCTGAGGTGTTCGACCAGGTCCCCGGCGCCCGCGCCGAGTTCACCGACCAGTACATCGCCGAGGCCGGCATCCGCGGCCAGCACATGCCGCAGATCGTCCGCGAGAAGCTGGACTCCATCGAGGACAACCTCGAATTCGTCAAGAAGACCATGGCCGGCATGACCAAGTCCGAGATCGACATGCCCCTCACGGCGTCCACGACCCTCGACTCCCTGGTCAACTCCGAGTCCGAGTCCGACCTGATCATCGACCCGATGCCCAACCTCTACTTCACCCGCGACCCGTTCGCGGTCGTCGGCGAGGGCGTCAACCTCAACCGCATGTACTCGGTCACCCGCAACCGCGAGACCCTGTACGGCAAGTACATCTTCAAGTACCACCCCGACTACAAGGACGTCTCGCTGTACTTCCGCCGCGACTGCCAGTTCCACACCGAGGGCGGCGACGTGCTGAACATCAACGAGAAGACCCTCGCCGTCGGCATCTCCCAGCGCACCCAGGCCGCCGCGATCGACGTCATGGCCCAGAACATCTTCTGGAACTCCGACTCCAAGGTCGAGCGCATCCTGGCCTTCGACATCCCGGTCTCGCGCGCCTTCATGCACCTCGACACGGTCTTCACCCAGATCGACGTCGATAAGTTCACGATCCACCCCGCCATCATGGGCACCCTGCGCGTCTACGAGCTGACCGCCGGCAAGAACCCGGGCGACGTGAACATCCGCCTGATCGAGGACACCCTCGAGCACGTCCTGGAGGACGCCACCGGCGTCGACCAGGTCAAGCTGATCCCCTGCGGCGGCGGCGACCCGATCGCGGCCTCCCGCGAGCAGTGGAACGACGGCTCCAACACCCTGTGCGTCGAGCCCGGCAAGATCTGCGTCTACGCCCGCAACACCGTCACCAACGACGTGCTGTACAAGGAGGGCCTGGACCTTCTCGTCGTGCCCTCCGCCGAGCTCTCCCGCGGCCGCGGCGGCCCGCGCTGCATGAGCATGCCCTTCTGGCGCGAGGACCTCTAAGGTCTTCAAGGACCCGTACAGGTCATAATACATACATCTAGCTGCCATTAGATGTCTCCCATTGGGGCGGTGCGGGTTTTCGCACCGCCCCAATCTTGTATGAGGAACGTCAACACGATTGGATGACTGCTTTTGTAAGGAGCTTGGCCATGGACATCAAGACGATTGGCGTTGAGGAATGGCTCAACGTTTGGGAGAAGAGTGCCACGTGGGACATCGCCCAGTCGACGATCTCGTCGCTCACCATGGGCGAGCTGCGCGCGCTCGATGAGCAGGACGGCGCCACGTTCTACGAGCGCCTGGACCGCGAGAAGATGAACTACGGCTGGATCGAGGGCTCGCCGGAGTTTAAGGCCGAGGTTGCCAAGCTGTATCGTCGCGAGGCCAATCCCGATCACATTCTGCAGACCAATGGCTGCACGGGCGCTAACCTCAACGCCATCATGGCTGTGGTCGAGCCCGGCGACCATGTTATCGCCGAGTGGCCCACCTACACGCCGCTCTACGAGATTCCGCGCACGCTGGGCGCCGAGGTCGAGTATTGGGAGCTTCGCGAGGAACTCGGCTGGAAGCCCGATATCGAGGAACTCAAGCGCTTGGTCCGTCCCAATATCAGGCTCATCTGCATCAACAACGCATCTAACCCCATCGGTACGGTGCTTGATGCCGATACGCTCGGACAGATTGCCGAGATCGCCCGCTCGGTGGGCGCCTATGTGCTGTGCGACGAGGTGTACTTGCCCCTCGAGAACACCGAGTCCTTCATGTCGATGGCCGATGTGTACGAGAAAGCCATCGTCACCAACTCGGTGTCTAAGACTTACTCGACGCCTGCGGCCCGCGCGGGCTGGGTCGTGGCCGACGAAGAGGTGTCCAACCGCATCCGTACCTATCGCGATTACACCATGATCTGCGGCGGCGTGTTCAACGATGCCCTGGCGACCTATGTGCTTGAGCACAAGGACAAGATCCTCGAGCGCAATCGCAAGATCGTGTTTGGCAACTGCGATATCGCGCAGGCTTGGATCGATACGCAGCACCGCGTTTCCTGGACGGCGCCGCAGGGCGTGTCCACCTCATTTATCCAGCTTGATATTCCCGAGGATGACGAGGGGTTCTGCAAGCGCCTGCTGTCCGAGAGGGGAGTGCTGCTGGTACCCGGCAGCCGCTTTGAGCTTCCCTGTGGCGCACGCCTGGGCTACTGCGCGAGCGAGGACGTTCTGCGTGAGGGCCTGAGGCTTTTGGGCGAGGCACTGGCGGAGTTTGATCGCTAGGATTCCGATGATCTTCGATGGCCTTATCTAAATTGGCCGAAGATAATCGAAAACGGACCCGTTTCCCTAGTGAAGCGGGTCCGTTTTTCTATACCGAGAAGTCAAGTTGTTACAAATGGGGCCGTAAAGCGAGCCGGTATCCGCTGGGCCTTATACTGAGTTTCCGGTGAACGGTATCAAGCGTCTGGTAAACGGTAATTTATTTACCAGAAATGAATAGGACAAACTTTTTTCTGAATAAAAATGAAAATGGTTGAGACGCGGTATGAACCGCTAATTCTATTCATAGCTTTAGTGGAAATATGCAATTTGAGGATGGTTTAACAAAGTTAAGTTCCATTTGATTTTAGGATTGAAAACGCGTTTAAGCACGTAAATACGCTTTATTAAGATGAAGTGTGCCATGCGTGAAGTATATGTGTATGCCGTTCACCCCCTATAAAAAACCGTTCGGGGGCAAGGTGGAAGTATGGGCTGATTTTGGATATAAATATATCGTCAGCAATAACGCCTCACACGGAGGGGCGCTAACGAATCGGCCCTGACAAGGGCCCGAAAGAAAGGTAGGAGGCCATGACGAAAGGTCTGCACGTGCCTTCCGAGATCGGCAAGCTCAGGAAGGTCTGCCTGCACCGTCCCGGCGACGAGCTCCTCAACCTGCCGCCCGACGAGCTCGAGCGACTCCTGTTCGACGACGTCCCGTTCCTGGAGGTCGCGCAGCAGGAGCACGACACCTTCGCCCAGATCCTGAGGGACCAGGGCGTGGAGGTCCTCTATCTCGAGAACCTCGTCGCTGAGGTGTTCGACCAGGTCCCCGGCGCCCGCGCCGAGTTCACCGACCAGTACATCGCCGAGGCCGGCATCCGCGGCCAGCACATGCCGCAGATCGTCCGCGAGAAGCTGGACTCCATCGAGGACAACCTCGAATTCGTCAAGAAGACCATGGCCGGCATGACCAAGTCCGAGATCGACATGCCCCTCACGGCGTCCACGACCCTCGACTCCCTGGTCAACTCCGAGTCCGAGTCCGACCTGATCATCGACCCGATGCCCAACCTCTACTTCACCCGCGACCCGTTCGCGGTCGTCGGCGAGGGCGTCAACCTCAACCGCATGTACTCGGTCACCCGCAACCGCGAGACCCTGTACGGCAAGTACATCTTCAAGTACCACCCCGACTACAAGGACGTCTCGCTGTACTTCCGCCGCGACTGCCAGTTCCACACCGAGGGCGGCGACGTGCTGAACATCAACGAGAAGACCCTCGCCGTCGGCATCTCCCAGCGCACCCAGGCCGCCGCGATCGACGTCATGGCCCAGAACATCTTCTGGAACTCCGACTCCAAGGTCGAGCGCATCCTGGCCTTCGACATCCCGGTCTCGCGCGCCTTCATGCACCTCGACACGGTCTTCACCCAGATCGACGTCGATAAGTTCACGATCCACCCCGCCATCATGGGCACCCTGCGCGTCTACGAGCTGACCGCCGGCAAGAACCCGGGCGACGTGAACATCCGCCTGATCGAGGACACCCTCGAGCACGTCCTGGAGGACGCCACCGGCGTCGACCAGGTCAAGCTGATCCCCTGCGGCGGCGGCGACCCGATCGCGGCCTCCCGCGAGCAGTGGAACGACGGCTCCAACACCCTGTGCGTCGAGCCCGGCAAGATCTGCGTCTACGCCCGCAACACCGTCACCAACGACGTGCTGTACAAGGAGGGCCTGGACCTTCTCGTCGTGCCCTCCGCCGAGCTCTCCCGCGGCCGCGGCGGCCCGCGCTGCATGAGCATGCCCTTCTGGCGCGAGGACCTCTAAGTCTTTCCGTTTCCGGTGCGGTCCCCCTACAACTGCACCGGCTTCGCCCGTTAAACGGGCAACACTAATATTTACGTAATTCATTTCTTCGAAAGGAATCGAACCATGGGTGTTAACCTCTCCGGCCGTAGCTTCCTCAAGCTTCTCGACCTCACCACCGAGGAGATCGAGTACCTGCTCAAGCTCTCCAAGAACTTCAAGGATATGAAGCGCGCTGGCGTTCCGCACCGCTATCTCGAGGGCAAGAACATCGTTCTGCTCTTCCAGAAGACCTCCACTCGTACCCGCTGCGCCTTCGAGGTCGGCGGCATGGACCTGGGCATGGGCGTGACCTATCTCGATCCCGGTTCGTCGCAGATGGGCAAGAAGGAGTCCATCGAGGACACCGCCCGCGTTCTTGGCCGCATGTATGACGGCATCGAGTTCCGTGGCTTTGCCCAGGACGACGTCGAGGAGCTCGCTGCTAAGTCCGGCGTGCCCGTGTGGAACGGCCTGACCACCGAGTGGCACCCCACCCAGATGCTCGCCGACATCCTGACCGTCCAGGAGAACTTCAACTACGACATCAAGGGCAAGACCCTCGTCTTCATGGGCGACTGCAAGAACAACGTTGCTCGCTCCCTCATGGTTGTCTGCTCCAAGCTCGGCATGAACTTCGTGGCCTGCGGCCCCGAGGAGTGCATGCCCGCCGACGACGTCATCGAGGCCTGCAAGCCCATCGCCGAGGCCAACGGCTGCACCATCAAGCTGACCACCGACGTCAAGGACGGCGTCACCGGTGCCGACGTTATCTACACCGACGTGTGGGTCTCCATGGGCGAGCCCGACGAGGTCTGGGCCGAGCGCATCGCTCAGCTCACCCCGTATCGTGTTACCTCCGAGGTCATGGCTATGGCCAACCCGGGCGCCATCTTCCTGCACTGCCTGCCCAGCTTCCACGACACCAACACCACGATTGGCGCCGAGAAGTGCGAGCAGTTCGGCATCACCGAGCAGGAGGTCACCGACGAGGTCTTCGAGAGCCCCGCTTCCAAGGTCTTCGATGAGGCCGAGAACCGCATGCACACCATCAAGGCTGTCATGTACGCCACGCTCAAGTAAGAGCATCTAGCATCTCGCTCGGGGTGTATTGCTGCTCACCCCGAGCGGCTGTGTCTGGTAAATATCTCGCGTCGGGCGGTGGGCACGGCACGGAAGATCCGCTTCGCACGAGAAAGTTAAATGATTTATGAAGGGGGGATGAGAACTATGACTGAGACCGCTAAGAAAAAGCGCGGTATGCCTTCATCGTTCACCATTCTTCTTGCTCTGCTGGCAATTGTCGCAGTGATTACCGTTATCGTCTCCGGCACGTCCGGCGGCGCGGTTACTGCCGCCCGTCTGAGCGATTTCTGCACCGCCCCGATTAAGGGCTTCGCTGACGCTCTGCCCGTCTGCCTCTTCGTTATGATTCTGGGCGGCTTCCTTGGCATGATGACCGAGACCGGCGCTCTGGACAACGGCATTGCCGTCCTGGTGCAGAAGCTTAAGGGCAACGAGATCATGCTCGTTCCCGTGCTGATGCTCATCTTCTCCCTCGGTGGTACCACTTATGGTATGTGCGAGGAGACCGTTCCCTTCTACGCCCTGCTCGCCGCTACCATGATGGCCGCTGGCTTCGACCCCATGGTCGGCGCCGCTACCGTCCTGCTCGGCGCTGGCTGCGCCTGGGCTCCACGGTTAACCCGTTCGCCGTCGGCGCTGCCGTCGACGCTCTGACCGGCGTTGGCATTGAGGTCAACCAGTCCATCATCATCGGCCTCGGTGCCGTCCTGTGGATTGTCACTACTGCTATGTCCATCGTCTTCGTGATGAACTATGCCAAGAAGGTCAAGGCTGACAAGGGTTCCACCATCCTGTCGATGCAGGAGCTCAAGGACGCCGAAGAGGCTCACGGCAAGGCTGCTTCCGAGGTTCACAAGGAGGTCAAGCTCACCGGTCGTCAGAAGGGTGTTCTGATCGCCTTCGCCTTCACCTTCGTCGTCATGATCGTCGGCTTCATCCCGCTGGCCGACCTCAACGAGGGCGTCGCCAACTTCTTTGACGCTGGCGCTGTCTACGATGCCGACGGTAACGCCATCGTTCAGGGCTGGTCTGCCCTGATCACCGGCCTGCCCATTGGCCAGTGGTACTTCGACGAGGCTTCCACCTGGTTCTTCCTCATGGCTGTCCTGATCGGTATCATCGGTGGCCTGTCCGAGAAGCAGATTGTCAACACCTTCATTAGCGGCGCTGCCGACATGATGTCCGTTGTCCTCGTCATCGCTCTCGCCCGCGGTATCTCCGTCCTCATGGCTAACACCGGCCTCGACGTCTACGTCCTCGACGCTGCCGCCAATGCCCTGGCTGGCCTGTCCGGCGTGATCTTCGCTCCCATGAGCTTCCTGGTCTACTTCGGCCTGTCCTTCCTGATCCCCTCGACCTCCGGTATGGCCACCGTCTCCATGCCCATCATGGGACCGCTGGCTGTTAAGCTCGGCTTCTCGCCCGAGGTCATGGTCATGATCTTCTCCGCCGCCATCGGTGTCGTGAACCTGTTCACCCCGACCTCCGGCGCCATCATGGGCGGTCTCGCCCTGGCCAAGATCGAGTGGACGACCTGGCTCAAGTTTGCCCTTAAGCTCATCGTCGCGCTCTCCGTCGTCTGCGCCATCATCCTGACCGTCGCCTGCGTGCTGCTCTAAGTACCCAACGGGTACCCCACGGAAACCTTGACGATCCTGTAAAGGATCACCTGGTCATCGTCTGTCCGGTGGGGTCAACCCACCGGTAGACTCCTACCTTTAGCCCCCTCCCGTTCCGTGCGCGGGAGGGGGCGCTCTCATGTTGCGCGGTTCTACGACCCGCGCAACCAGTCGACGCTGCGCCGTCCAGGACGACAATTTGTCATTCAAAAGGCAAGGCATGACCAAAAGGTCTATGCCTTGCCTTTTTCATGCCAACTTGTATGTCCTGGACGTCGCTCGCTGACTTATGCTCAACCTGCGACGTTCCCCTTGTTGGTACAGGGGAAGTGCGTTGGGGAGGGTCTGCTCCGTTATAATCGCCTAGAACATTAAATGGAAACGGGACGGGAGCCATACATGCGCCAGGGTTTCGACAACGCGAAGTATATCGAGCTGCAGGCTGCTCACATTAAGGAGCGCATCTCGCAGTTTGGTGGCAAGCTCTATTTGGAGTTTGGCGGCAAGCTGTTTGACGACTATCACGCGAGCCGCGTGCTGCCGGGTTTTGAACCGGACAGCAAGTTCCGCATGCTCAAGAGCATCGCCGACGATGTCGAGGTTATCATCGCGATCAACGCGAACCACATCGAGAAAAACAAGGCTCGTGGTGACCTTGGTATTACCTATGATGAGGATGTGCTGCGCCTGGTTGACCTGTTCCGCGGCAACGGCTTTGCCGTCGCGGCTGTGGTCATCACCCAGTACGCCGGCCAGCCCGCTGCCGATGTATTCCGCAACCGCCTGAACGCGCTCGGTATTCCCGCCAAGCTGCACTATCCCATCGAGGGGTATCCGCACGACGTCGACCTGATCGTGTCCGACGACGGCTACGGCAAGAATGAGTTTGTCGAGACCACTCGTCCGCTCGGCGTGGTCACCGCTCCCGGCCCCGGCTCAGGCAAGCTCGCCACCTGCCTGTCTCAGCTCTATCACGAGCACAAGCACGGCACCGCCGCCGGCTACGCCAAGTTCGAGACTTTCCCGGTCTGGAATCTGCCCCTCACGCATCCGGTCAACATCGCCTACGAGGCCGCCACGGCTGACCTCGACGACGCCAATATCATCGATTCGTTCCACCTTGAGGCCTACAACAAGACCACGGTCAACTACAACCGCGACGTCGAGGCCTTCCCGGTAGTCCGTGCCCTGATGGAAAAGATCCTGGGCAAGAGCCCCTACCAGAGCCCTACGGACATGGGCGTCAATATGGTCGGCTTTGCCATCACCGATGACGATGCCTGCCGCGACGCTTCCAAAATGGAGATCGTCCGCCGCTACTTTACCGCGGTCGAAAATGTGCGCCGTGCCGGCGTGGGCGATGAGCAAGTCGACCGTCTCAAGATTATTATGAAGAAAGCCGGCATCGATAAGAACTACTCACCGGCACGCTCGGCGGCCCTCACCAGGGAGCAGCTGACGGGTGGTCCCGTGGGTGCCATGGTCATGCCCGATGGCTCCGTGGTGACCGGTAAGACCTCCACGCGCCTGGGCGCCGCAAGTTCGCTCATTATGAACGCCCTCAAGCATGTCTCGGGCGTCGACCTTGAGCTCGAGGTCATCAGCGATGAGGCGATCGAGCCCATCAGCAAGCTCAAGACGCATTTCCTGGGCAGCAAAAACCCGCGCCTCCACACCGACGAGACGCTTATGGCGCTGTCGATCACCTCGGCCACGAGTGAGACGGCCGCTCGCGTCCTTTCGGGCCTGGAGCAGCTGCGCGGTTGCGATGCCTTCTTTAGCGTGATTATCTCGCCGACGGACGAGACGGTACTGCGCAAACTGGGTATCAACGTGTGCTGCGAGCCCAAGTTTGAGCGCCGCGGTTTCTTCCATCGCTAAGTTTGAAGCACCGCGGTAATTGCATTGCATTTTGGCCGTATCGGGTTAGCGCCCGGTACGGCTTTTTGATCAATAAAGCGCCTATTTCGGCGAAAAATAGCTGTTTACCTGCCTAGAAACAATTTGAGCGGTATACAATAACCGTAACTGTTTCATCCTTAGCGGGATGCCGCATGATGGATATTACCTGCCATCGTGAGGTGTGTCGGTCGCGCACGGCGCGTTAGATGCTCGTGCTCGGTTTGAGGAGGCTGCTATGGCGGGCAAGGGTCGTGCGAGTGTCAACGATATGAAGCGTGTCGAGGTGCTGGTGTTGATGGAGATCGACCGGCAAACCGAAGACAATGGCGGGCCGTATGGTTTCTCGCGCAAAACGCTTGCCGAGCGCGTGGGGGTTTCGCCGTATCGTGCCCGCGCCGCAATCGATCGTTTGGATTCCGAAGGCATGATTGATGTCGTCTCGCGTTATAGCGACGACGGCGGTCAGCTTGCAAATGGCATTTGCCTCACCGAACGTGGCGAGTGGTATCTTGAGGGCGTTCGTACCGGCATGCTCGTTCAAGAAATGCTTGAGGACGAGGTTGCTGATCGATAGCAGCATGTAACCCTTGCCATAGCGACGCCGCCTGGGAAACCGGGCGGCGTTTTGTTTCAAGATTGAGAAATGCAATCGCACGCGAGAAAAATTGCGAACGGTCCGCGGAGCGAGTATTACAATGAAGACCCGTAAGATGTGGATAAACAACTTCTACGGGAAGCGCAGGTAACTCAATATGACCAAGCATGTGTTCGTAACCGGTGGCGTGGTTTCGTCTCTGGGCAAGGGTATCACCGCGGCCTCGCTGGGCCGTCTGCTCAAGTCGCGTGGCTACAAAGTAACGATGCAAAAGGCCGACCCGTATCTGAACGTCGACCCCGGTACCATGAGCCCCTTCCAGCATGGTGAGGTCTTCGTTACCGAGGATGGTTACGAGTCCGACCTGGACCTGGGTCATTACGAGCGCTTTATTGATGAGAACCTGACCCGCGATTCCAACTTTACGACCGGCGCCATCTATAAGAGCTTGATCGCCCGCGAGCGTCGCGGCGACTTTTTGGGCGGTACCGTGCAGGTGATTCCTCACGTCACCAATGCCATTAAGGACAAGTTCCGCCGCATCGAGGAGCAGACCGGCTCCGATGTGGTCATCACCGAGCTGGGCGGCACGATCGGCGACATCGAGTCGCAGCCGTTTGTCGAGGCCATCCGTCAGTACCGCAAGGAGGCCGGCCCCGAGAACGTCTGCTACATCCACGTGTCGCTCGTTCCCTATATCGCCGCCGCCCACGAGGTCAAGACCAAGCCCACGCAGCATTCCGTCAAGGAGCTCCGCAGCTTTGGTATCCAGCCCGATATCATCGTGCTGCGCTCCGACCACCATATCGATGACGCTATCCGCGGAAAGATCGCAAGCTTCTGCGACGTCGACACCGATTGCGTCTTTACCAACGAGGACTGCGCGAGCATTTACGATGTTCCGCAGCTGCTTGCCGAGCAGGACTTTGACCTGCGCATTTGCGAGCGCCTGGGTCTGGACCCGCGTGAGCGCGACATGAGCGAGTGGAACGAGTTCCTGCGCAAACAGAATCACGCCAACCATCACGCCGACAAGGTGAAGATCGCCGTCGTGGGCAAGTACACGCAGCTGCCCGATGCGTACCTGTCGGTTATCGAGGCCCTGCACCATGCGGGCGTCTTCTACGATCGCCATGTGGACGTCCAGCTGGTCGACGGCGAGAGCCTCGACGAGCAGAATGTCTCCGAGGTTCTGGGCGACGCCTCGGGCATCCTGGTCCCCGGCGGCTTTGGCAAGCGCGCCCTGGAGGGCAAGATCCTCGCGGCCGAGTTTGCCCGTGAGCACAAGATTCCGTATCTGGGCATTTGCCTGGGTATGCAGGTGGCCGTGTGCGAATTTGCGCGCAACGTCGTCGGCCTTGCCGGCGCCAGCTCCTCCGAGTTCGATCCGGATGGCCCGTATAGTGTCATCGATCTGATGAGCTCGCAGGAGGACGTGACCGAGAAGGGCGGCACCATGCGCCTGGGCGCCTATCCGTGCAAGCTCGCCGCCGATACCCTTGCTCGCGAGGCATATGGCGAGGAGCTCGTCTACGAGCGTCACCGTCACCGCTTTGAGTTCAACAACGCCTTCCGTGACCAGCTCGAGGACGCCGGTTTGGTTATCTCGGGTCTGTCGCCCGACGAGCGCCTGGTCGAGATGGTCGAGCTGCCGCGCGACGTGCATCCGTGGTATGTGGCAACCCAGGCTCATCCCGAGTTCAAGAGCCGCCCGACCAACCCGCAGCCGCTGTTCCGCGAGTTCGTGCGTGCCTCGATCGGCCAGCACGAGGGTGTCGACCGTCTGCAGGTGACGCCCATGAACCTCGCTACGGACTAAGGGTGCCGGCGAATAAGGAACATACCGAAGCTACTCCCTCGTCGCTCGCCGTGGCGGCGGGGGAGTATCTCGATTACCTCGCGGTCGAGCGGGGTTTGGCGCGCAACACGATTGCGGCCTATCGTCGTGACCTGACGACGTACTGCGCCTATCTGGAGCGGGCGGGTATTGTGTCTTTTGAAGAGGTGACCCATCAGGTCGTGGAGGGTTTTGTCGCCGACCGTCGCGATGGGGGCTATTCCGACGCCTCGGTGGAGCGTGCGCTTGCGGCCGTGAAGGGCCTGCATGCCTTTTTGGTGCGCGATGGGGCTGTGGCCCAAAATCCAACGGCGGCGTTGCGCCTGCCTAAAAAGGCTGAGCGTTTGCCGGAGTATCTATCGGTGGAGGATGTCTCGGCGCTGCTCGATCAAGATTTCCCCGAGGGCGAGATGGGCTTGCGCGACCATGCCATCTTGGAAGTGCTCTACGGATGCGGTTTGCGTGTGAGCGAGTTGGTGGGGCTCGATGTGGGCGATATCCATATTGACGATGGCTTTGTACTCGTTCGCGGTAAGGGCTCAAAGGAACGCCTGTCCCCGCTGGTGGGAAGCGCGGCGCGAGCTCTGACGCTCTATGTAACTGAGGGGCGTTCTCGCTTGGCGGCCCATGCCCGCGGAACCGAGACCTCGGCGGTCTTTTTAAATAAGAACGGCCGCCGTCTGTCGCGCCAGGGCATCCATGCCATCTGCGAGCGCTACGGGCGCCAGGTGGGGCTGGTGGGACTCCATCCCCACACGCTGCGTCACTCCTTTGCCACCCATATGCTTGCGGGCGGCGCAGATCTCCGTGTGCTACAGGAGATCTTGGGACATGCCGATATATCGACCACGCAGGTCTACACGCATGTCGATCGTACGCAACTGACCGAGGTCTATCTGGCGGCGCACCCGCTGGCGCATCGTTAACACATCGCTGGCCTGTATATTTATAGGTATTTGGGGACGGGCCCCAGATTGCCGCGGCGTGCTTTTGCGCGCGCATGGGCAATCTGGGCCCGTCCCATTTTTCGCCACTTGGCATCGCGGTGGTGGGCCGCACGTGCCTTGGGTGGGGGAGTTTGGGGGCGATGTGAACGGCATGTAAAGGGACGCAAAAATCGCCTCAAGGTCAACTTGAAGGTTGAGGTTGAACGGCGGGATGCCACAGGTGGCATCCC
>CABRWN010000045.1 GCA_902474645.1 uncultured Collinsella sp. | reverse complement strand
GCGCTGTCTCAGCCGCCGGTGCGTTAGCCTTGTTCTCGTCTTTCATCTGCATAGCTCCTTGCCATGTGTTCACGTTCAACACCATCGATTGTCGCACGAAAAAGGGCGACGGACCCGATTGGATCCGCCGCCCTTGGCGTTTTGCGATGAGGGGCGGTTAAAGCCGGCCCCAAAATCTACTCGGCGTCGGGGACCTCGTAGGTGGCCGCCGGCGTGTCATCGCACACGACGGTAAAGCCGCCGTCCTTGTCGACATCGACCGTCACCTGATCGCCCTCGCGCACCGTGCCGTCGATGATGGCCGCCGCGATGGCATCGACAACCTCGCGCTGCACCAGACGCTTGAGCGGGCGGGCGCCAAAGACCGGGTCCAAGCCGCCCACGGCGAGCATCTGCTTGGCCGCCGGGGTGATGGCAAGCGTCATGCGCTCCTTGGCCAGGCGTGCGCGGACATCGGCAAGTTGGATGTCGACGATCTTCTCGATCTGCGCCATGCCGAGCGGATGGAACACCACGATGTCATCGATACGGTTGAGGAACTCGGGGCGGAAGGTCTGAGCCATGGCCGCGTCGACCTGATGACGCATCTCCTCCTCGTCCTTGCCCGAAAGCTCGGCGATAGCCTTAGAGCCCACGTTGCTCGTCATGATGATGATCGTGTTCTTGAAGGACACCTGGCGACCCTGACCGTCGGTCAGACGGCCGTCATCGAGCACCTGCAACAGCACGTTGAATACATCCGGGTGAGCCTTCTCCATCTCGTCGAGCAAGATCACAGAGTACGGACGACGGCGCACAGCCTCGGTGAGCTGACCGCCCTCGTCGTAACCCACGTATCCCGGGGGCGCACCGATCAGACGCTGGACGCTGAACTTCTCCATGTACTCGGACATGTCGATACGTACGAGCGCGCGCTCGTCATCGAACAGGCACTCGGCCAGCGCCTTGGCGAGCTCGGTCTTGCCTACACCGGTGGGGCCCAGGAAGAAGAAGCTGCCGATGGGCTTGTCCGGATCGGAGAGGCCCGCACGGCTGCGGCGCACGGCCGCGGCGACAGCGGAGACGGCCTCGTCCTGGCCAATGACGCGCTTATGCAGCTCACCCTCCAAGCCCTTCAACTTGTCGAGCTCGCCCTGCATCATCTTGGAGACGGGCACGCCGGTCCAGGCGCTCACGACCTCGGCGATCTCATCGGAGGTCACCTGTTCGTTGAGGCCCTCGCCGTCCTGCTGCTTTTGTGCCTCGAGCGCAGCCTCGGAATCCTGAATCTGCTGCTGCAGGCCCGGAATCACGGAGTAGCGCAGCTCGGACGCACGGCCCAGGTCGCCGTTGCGCGTCGCACGCTCCTCCTCGCTCTTGGCCTCGTCGAGCTGTCCCTTGAGCTCCTGCACGTGGTCGATGGCGTTCTTCTGGTTGAGCCAGCCGGCCTTTTGCACGTTGAGCTTTTCCTGGACCTCGGCAATCTCTTGGCGCAGAGCCTCCAGACGCTCCTTGGAGGCGTCGTCGGTCTCCTTCATGAGCGCCTGCTCCTCGATCTGCAGCTGGGTGAGCTGACGCGTGGTGGCGTCGATCTCGACCGGCATGCTGTCGAGTTCCATGCGCAGGCGGCTTGCCGCCTCATCGACCAGATCGATGGCCTTGTCGGGCAGGAAGCGGTCGGCGATGTAGCGATCGGAGAGGTCGGCAGCTGCCACGAGCGCGCTATCGGTGATGTGCACACCGTGGAAGATCTCGTACTTCTCCTTGAGGCCACGCAGGATCGAGATGGTGTCCTCGACGGTAGGCTCGGAGACCATAACGGTCTGGAAACGACGGGCGAGCGCCGCGTCCTTCTCGATGTACTTGCGGTACTCGTCGAGCGTGGTCGCGCCGATCGCATGCAGGTCGCCACGAGCGAGCGCAGGCTTGAGGATGTTACCGGCGTCCATGGAGCCCTCGGTGGCACCCGCGCCCACGATGGTGTGGAGCTCATCGATGAACAGGATGACCTTACCTTCGGACTTCTGCACTTCCTTGAGCACGGCCTTTAAGCGGTCCTCGAACTCGCCGCGGTACTTGGCGCCGGCGACCAGCGCGCTCATGTCGAGCTCGATAAGGTCGCGGTCGCGCAGGGTGCTCGGCACGTCGCCGGCCACGATACGCTGGGCGATGCCCTCGACGATGGCCGTCTTGCCGACGCCCGGCTCACCGATGAGCACGGGGTTGTTCTTGGTGCGGCGGGACAGGACCTGGATGGTACGGCGAATCTCGTCGGTACGACCGATGACCGGGTCGAGCTTGCCGGCGCGGGCAAGGTCGCAGATATTGCGGCCGTACTGTTCCAGTGCCTCAAACTGAGTCTTGTCCTCGGCAGACGTCACGCGGTCATCGCCACGCAGCTCCTCGTAGACCTGCTCGATGCGCTCCTTGGTGACGCCGGCGTCGCGCAGCACGCGACCCGCCTCGCCCTTGTCCTCGGCAAGAGCCATCAGCAGATGCTCAGTCACCACAAAGCTGTCGCCCATCTTGGTGGCCTTCTTCTCGGCCTTCTCGATGACGCGGACGAGCTCGTTGGACAGGCCCATCTGCTGACCCTCGCCCGAAACCTTGGGCGCGCGGTCGATGGCATCCTGTGTGGAGCGTGCGAGCTGAGCCGGGTCGGCACCGATGCGCTCGATGATCACGGAGATATTGCGCTCGCCGGCACCGAGCAGGGCAGACAGCAGGTGGATCGGCTCCACCGCGCCGGCCTGTGCATCGGCAGCCGTGCTCATGGCGGTCTGCAGCGCCTCGCGCGACGTCATTGCTAGCTTATCGATTCTCATGGAATCACCTCTCTTGGGGCGGCCGCCCTACGGGGCGGCTTCACGTTGTTCGAGAAGTATTGTTGCCAGCTTTGCGCGATCTTATACACAAATCTAAGTCTCTATATATAAGATTTTCTGAGTGCTCTCATGACATGGAAAATCACCACAAAGGGGACAGGCGCGCTCACCCGCTGCGGCCTCATCCCCTTACTATCTAAATCTGTAACATCTAGCGACTGTTTATGGCTCCAGATGTTACAAATCAAGATGAAATGACCAGCGGCGCCCGTTCGTCTCAATCTGTAACATCTACTCGGCAAATAGAGCTCTATCTGTTACAAATCGAGACGAACAGAAGACACCTGAATCGAAAATCTAAATCTGTAACACCAAGCCCACTTTTAGCGGCCAAGATGTTACAGATCGAGACAAACCAAGAACCACCACAAAGGGGGCAGGCACCTTCGTGGTGGTCCAACAAAGAAACCGCCCCAATAAAAAGAGGCGGTATCAAGCCCAGTCTACGTTTGGCGATCCCCAGACCCAACGAGAACGCAGTGATGGAATCGAGAACCGACAATAGCCCGTTCGCACGGATAGAGGCAGAGATTCAAGGTCAGAGTCCGGCTTAAACGGCTTAGCTATCGCACGCCACATTGTTCTCGTCGTCCTCCCTATCGTACTTATAGTGCTTATAGTGAAAATAGTGAGTTTAGTGAGAAGAGTATCGCTCAAAACTCGTGGACTCGATTATTGACCTCTCGCCCAGAATGAGTGGGGCAAATATTCCTATTAGAGGTCAAATCGAAGCCCAATAGGACCTTTTCGCCCCGTCATTTCGATCGATCGCTTTCTTTTGAATATTGTCGTAAGCTGGTATCACTTATCTTAATGAATGCATACTGTTTGCGAGGTACCCGCCGTGAAACGCTCCACCTATATCGGCCTGCTCGTCTTAGCGTTTGCGATTACCGCAGTCGGCGTAGGAATTATCTATCTCGCATTTCTCCCCGCCTCTGCGACACAGGCGGCGGTTGAGACCGTAAGCTATCCCATCGAGGTCCTCATCGATATCGTCAAGCCCGATTCGATCACCGTCGATTTTGACGGTACGCCCGCAGCGCTTGGGGTCAGCAACTATCCCCGTATCGAACTTGGGGCCAGGCGCTACACCAAAGATGAGCAGCTTATCGGCAAGGCAACCAGTTTACTCAAAGGCAAGACGTTTAAGCGGTGGTACGGCGCCGCAATATATCGAGCCAAGAATGGCCAAATGGTTGGCGGGTATTATTCGACCCTTGAGCTCGATGCGGCAAACGGGAGCAGATTGTGCAACGTCTCATACGACCCCGGCTACGTGGACAATGAAGGACCGGGGGTCTATATCTCGGATGGCAACGTAATCTACGTCATGGAGGGCGACCAGACGGCAGTCGTCGATTTTATGGATCGGTGTACCGAGGATGCCTACGAACAAACCTGCGAGCCCGATCCGCAGACAGCGCGCAACAGTGGCTCGGCACGCACTTGGCTATTTGACGATGAAATAACCTGGACCCCATCGAAATAAGGACCCGCCGGGCAGGCACCTTTGTGGTGGTTTCGGCTCCGATGTTCCACCGTCTCGATCTGTAACATCTAGCGGCCCTTTTCGATCCTAGATGTTACAGATTGAGATGAAATGATCGGCGGCGATCGTTTGTCTCAATCTGTAACCAGCCGCTCGTCAAATAGGGGCCCAGAAGTTACAGATCGAGACAAACGGAACCACCACAAAGGTGCCTGTCACCTTTGTGGTGGTTTTCGACAAAAAGAAGCCGCCCCGATAACAGAGGCGGCATCAAGCAAGTCTATTTATTAGCGTCCCCCAAGACCCAACGAGAACGTCGCGGTAGCCCCGGACGCACCTTTCCCTCGGGCGACCCTCGCGAAGCGCGTGAGCACGAGGGAAAGGTGCGTCCGGGGCGTACAGCAACGTTACTCGGCAGCGGCCTTGAACTTGTTGTAGTTGATCAGGCAGCCGGCCTTGACGATGGCACGCTCCTCTGCCGTCATATCGGCAATGTAGAGCTCAATCTGCTCGACCGCACCGTCGGCACGCACCACGTAGGCGGCGATGTCCTTTAGGTCGCCATCGAGCGCGGCGCGGATACCCGGCACAAAGACGTAATCGCCCACCTCAAAGTTGGGCTCCGCCTCCATCTGGAAGGGCACCATGCCCCAGTTCATCACGTTGGAGCGATAGCGCTTGGTGGCGTACTCATGGACGATGTTGGCCAGGCCGCCGATCACGCGCTGACAGCTCGCGGCCTGCTCGCGGGCGGAACCGTCACCGGGCTTCTTGGCATAGAGCATGGAGCCGTACTCAGTCGCCTTGGCATCGGCCGCGACACCCGCGCCGACCAGCGCCTCAAACACGCCCGCAAGCTCGGCATCGAGTGCCGCCAGATCGCCTGCTGCCTCGCCGGCAACGCGGCGCTTCTCCACGGCGTCGACCTCCTTGGAGCGACCCACGTAGGCCGGATCGCGACGGCTGAGCGTAAACTCGGCCAGGCCCAGCGGGTTGGAGCGGAAGGAGCTCGTCTCGCCCGAAGGAATGAGCTCGTCGGTCGTGGTGACCGGATCCATGATCTTGGAGCACACCCTGAGCAGGATATCGTCGCCGAGCGGCTCCATCGCGGGCCACGGCTTGATGTTGGGACCCTCGACCAGCTCGTCGGCAGGCTCCGCCTTGCCAAAGCCCCAGTACACGCGCTTTTTGTACGGCGCGTCGTCAAAGGTGTACTCGCAGGCCTCATCCCAAGTCTCCTCGGGCAGGTCAGTCGCCGGCGTCAGGACGCCGCCGTTGGCAGCCGTCGCCGCAATGGAGCGGGCGTCCATCAGGGCCACGGCGCTCAGCTGGCCATTACCCGGCTTGGAACCCTCGCGGTTGGGGAAGTTGCGCGTGGTGTGGCGGATGGACAGGCCGTTGTTGGCAGGCGTGTCGCCGGCGCCGAAGCACGGGCCGCAGAACGCCGTGCGCACGATCGCGCCGGCCTCCATGAGGTCGTAGATGTAACCACGGCGCGTAAGTTCGAGCGCCACGGGCTGGCTCGTGGGGTAGACCGACAGCGAGAACTCGCCGCAGCCGGTGTTGGCGCCCTTGAGCACGCGGGCAGCCTGGACCACGGAGTCGTAGTTGCCGCCCGAGCAGCCGGCGATAACGCCCTGCTGCACATGCAGCTTGCCGTCGACGATCTTGTCGAGCAGGCTAAAGTGCGTCTTGCCCTCGCCGATCTTGGCGGCCTCGAGCTCCACCTCATGCAGGATGTCCTCGAGGTTCTCGTTGAGCTCGTCGATCTCAAAGCCGTTGGAAGGATGGAACGGCAGCGCAATCATGGGCTTGATGCTCGACAGATCGACCTCGACGCAGCCGTCGTAGTAGGCGACATCGGCGGGCTTGAGCTCGCGGTAGTCGTCGCCACGGCCGTGCATGGTCAGGAACGCATGCGTGTCCTCGTCGGTAGCCCAGATGGAGGAAAGGCAGGTGGTCTCGGTGGTCATGACGTCGACGGCGTTGCGGTAATCGGTCGTCATGCTCGCGATGCCCGGGCCCACAAACTCCATGACCTTGTTCTTGACGTAGCCCTTGGCAAAGACGGCGCGGATGATGGCAAGCGCCACGTCGTGCGGGCCGACGCCAGGACGTGGGGCGCCCGTGAGGTAGATGGCCACGACGCCGGGATAGGCAACGTCGTAGGTGTCACGCAGCAGCTGCTTTGCCAGCTCGCCACCGCCCTCGCCCACGGCCATGGTGCCCAGGGCGCCGTAGCGGGTGTGCGAGTCGGAACCCAAGATCATCTTGCCGCAGCCGGCGAAGTTCTCACGCATAAAGGAGTGGATGACGGCGATGTGCGGCGGAACGAAGATGCCGCCGTACTTCTTGGCCGCGGAAAGGCCAAAGACGTGGTCGTCCTCGTTGATGGTGCCTCCCACGGCGCACAGCGAGTTATGGCAGTTGGTAAGCACGTAGGGCAGCGGGAACTGCTCCATGCCCGAGGCGCGCGCCGTCTGGATGATGCCGACAAAGGTGATGTCGTGGCTCGCCATGGCGTCGAAGCGAATCTTGAGCGCCTCGGGGTCGCCGGACGTATTGTGTGCCTGGAGGATCGAATACGCGATGGTGCCGCGCTTAGCATCCTCGGGCGTCTGCGTAATACCGCGCTCGGCAGCCTCGGCCGCAGGCACAATCTCGCTGCCGCCGCGCAGGTAGATGCCGTCCTCGTACAGCTTAACCATACTGTCTCCCACTCTGCCCAAAAGATTTGGGCGCATAGCATACATTCGTTCAATATCGTGCCATAGAACGGTTGCGAGTGGGTTACGAATCTGCACGTTCACTTTATCTCAGTAAAGTAAAGGAGGAGCCCGGTGTGGGCCGGCAGATTTGGTGCAAGAGTGTCCCTTTCGACTAGTCATTTAAGAACGTCCCCAATGACTACCCATAACAACGCCGATGTTTTGGCGCGGACAGCGAAAGCCCGCCAGAGCGAGCAAGGTGCCTTGAAACAAGGCGGCATTGATCTTTTGATCATGCCGCCGAAGTTGAAAGGCAGATTGCCGCTCTGGCGGGCTTGCAGCGTCAACTGGTTACGCGGGTTGGTAAACCCGCGTAACTACAAATCCCCGCCGGCGCCCAAAAGTTTGCGCATGACTTGCTCGGGGTTGACTGAGCCGTCGCGCGGGGCCAGAGCGGTAATCTTCTTCTGCATCTTGTACTCGTGCAGCTCGTCCTCGAGCTGGCGCACGCGGGCACGGAGCTTTTCGTTCTCGCGCTCGCGCTCCTCGGCGCGCTCCTTCATATCGAGGATACGCACCACGCCGGCAAGGTTGATGCCCTCGTCAGTCAGCTGGTTGATGAGCTCCAGGCGCTCGATATCGGCACGCGAATACAGGCGCGTATTGCCGCCCGAGCGCTGGGGGTTCACCAGGCCCTTGGACTCGTAGACGCGCAGAGTCTGCGGATGCATGCCGGTCAGCTCGGCCGCCACGCTGATCATGTACAGCGGTTTGTTCCTATTGTCCTCGGCCATGCTACCTGACCCCTTTCCGTCTCGTTATCGTCCATCATAAGCCTGCGGGCGTGGGCGTGCGCCGCGACCGCCCTAGTACGTCGCCTTGTAACGGTTGACCTTCTCGCGATAGTCGCGCGTGTCGGCCTCGCGCAGCTTGGTCATGGCATCGCGCTCATCGTCGGACAGGTTCGTGGGAACCTGCACCTTGATCTCGACGAGTAGCGCACCCGTGCGGCCGCGATGCTTAACGTCGGGCGCACCCATCTCCTTAAAGCGGAACTTCTTGCCCGTCTGGGTGCCAGCGGGCACCTTCAGACGAACCGTCGCGCCGCCGGGCGTGGGCACATCCACCGTGCAGCCGAGCGCCGCCTCGTAGACCGAGATCGGCACCTCCATGGTCACATCGGCACCCTTGCGCTTAAACAGCGGATGCTCCTCCACATGCGTGGTCACGACCAGGTCGCCGCGCTCGCCTCCGGCAACGCCGTACTCGCCACGGCGCTTGTAACGCAGCTTGCCGCCGTCGACCGCACCCGCAGGCACCGAGACCGTGATGGTCTGCTGCTCGCCCGTCGAGGGAATGCGGTAGGTGACCTTGTGCGTCACGCCGCGGAACGCGTCC
The DNA here is from genome assembly GCA_902474645.1 of uncultured Collinsella sp. Taxonomy (GTDB): domain Bacteria; phylum Actinomycetota; class Coriobacteriia; order Coriobacteriales; family Coriobacteriaceae; genus Collinsella. Next base: position 4,179 of record CABRWN010000045.1, on the reverse strand, counting down.
TCGGCCGTTACGTCGACAGTCAGCGACAGGTCGCCGCCCTTGCGCGCGCGGTTGCGGCCCGCGCCCGCACCGGCAGCGCCCGCGGCCCCGGCAAAGCCCGAGCCCCAATCGCTGCCCCAGGCGCCGTTGCCGCTAAAGATGCTGTCGAAGATATCGCCCCAGCCGCTCGCGCCGGCACCGGCGCCGTAGCTACCGCCATACGCGCCGCCCGCGCCCGGCATGCCGCCGAACATGAGCATCTGGTCGTACTCTTTGCGTTTCTTCTCGTCCGAAAGCGTCTCGTAGGCCTCGCTGATCTCCTTGAACTTGGCCTCGTCGCCGCCGGCATCGGGGTGATATTTTTGCGCGAGCTTGCGAAACGCGCTCTTGATCTCTTTGTCGGAGGCGCTCTTGGATACGCCCAGGATGTCATAGAAGGTTTTGCCTGCAGCCATCGTAGCTCCTCTCCTGTCTCATCCGTCGCCCAGCGGGCGGCGGCTCATGCTTTCATATGGCACTAGGCCAGAAAGGGCCCCGGGTGTTGCCCCGGGGCCCTTCTCAATTACTCCTCGGTGCTCTCGGCCGTATCGGCCGTAGCATCCTCGGGCGCCGCTTCGGGCTCCGGTGCGGGGCGCTTCTCGCCACCGTAGGTCACCGTCACCATCGCGGAACGCAGAATACGATCCGCCATGCGGTAGCCCTTCTGGTACACGTCGTTGACGGTCTCGTCGTACTGCGATGCGTCCTCGACGCGACCCACAGCCTGGTGCTCGAGCGGATCGAACGCCTCGCCCTTGGGGTCGATGGGCTCAACGCCCTCGTGCGCAAACACATCGAGCAGCTTGGCATGCACCGCGTCGACGCCGTCGACGAACTGCTTAAAGTCATCGGCAAGCTCCTGGCTGCGGGCATGGTCAATCGCACGCTCGATATCGTCGACCACTGGCAGCAGCGCAGTGACGAGCTTCTCGGTCGCGCGCTCGCGCTCGGCGATACGCTCATTGGCGGTGCGACGACGGAAGTTCTCCCAGTCGGCCTGCAGACGGGCGGTACGCTCCGTGGCGTCCTTTGCCTTGTCCTCGGCGGCCTTCTGGGCCTCTGCCGCAGCATCGAGCTCGCTGCGCACGTCGGCGAGCTCCTTTTGGGCCTGCTCGAACTTGAGCTTAAAGTCGTTGTCGGCGGCTTCCTCACCGGCGCGGATAGCAGCTTCCACCATCTCGTCCTCGGTCATCGTCGCCTCCTTGTTGGAATCCTCTACCTGGTTCTCGACAGCCTCGGCGGCCGCGGCCTCGTTGGCCTCGGTATCGTCGACGGCCTCTACGGGAATCTTCACGTCCTTCTCCTCAGAGTCAACGGGGGCGGCGCCAGCGGCGGCCGCCTCCGTGCGAGCTTTACGGGCGGACATGATTACTTGTCCTCGTCGTCCACAACCTCGTAGTCGGCGTCGACAACGTCATCGTCGGCAGGCTGGGCGCCGGCGGCACCGTCGGTCTGCTGCTGAGCGTCGGCGTAGACAACCTGGGCCAGCTCGTAGGCCACGGACTGCAGGGACTCGCCGGCGGCCTTGATGGCCTCGACGTCAGAGCCCTCGAGCGCCTTCTTGGCGTCGGCGATAGCGGCCTCGGCCTTGGACTTCACGTCGGCGGAAACCTTGTCGCCCAGCTCGTTGAGGGTCTGCTCGGTGGAGTAGCACAGGCTGTCGGTCTGGTTGCGGACCTCGACCTCTTCCTTCTGCTTCTTGTCCTCCTCGGCATGAGCCTCGGCGTCCTTGACCATACGATCGACTTCGTCGTCGGAAAGCGCGGTGGAACCGGAAATGGTGATCTGCTGCTCCTTGCCGGTGCCCTTGTCCTTAGCAGAGACCTTGACGATGCCGTTGGCGTCGATGTCGAAGGTGACCTCGATCTGCGGCACGCCGCGGCGGGCAGCCGGGATACCGGTCAGCTGGAACTTACCGAGCGACTTGTTGTCGCGGGCAAGCTCGCGCTCGCCCTGGAGCACGTTGATCTCGACGCTGGTCTGGTTGTCGGCAGCGGTGGAGTAAACCTCGGTCTTGGAGGTCGGGATCGTGGTGTTGCGGTCGATCATCTTGGTCATGATGCCGCCCATGGTCTCGACGCCCAGCGACAGCGGGGTAACGTCGAGCAGCAGGATGCCCTCGACGTCGCCGGTAAGCACGCCGCCCTGGACGGCAGCGCCGTCGGCAACGACCTCGTCGGGGTTCACGGACATGTTGGGCTGCTTGCCGGTCATGGTCTTGACGAGCTCCTGGACGGCGGGCATACGGGTGGAGCCGCCGACGAGGATGACCTCGGTCAGATCGGAGAGCTTGAGCTTGGCGTCGCGCAGGGCGTTGGTGACAGGCTGCTTGCAGCGCTCGAGCAGGTCGCGGGTGATCTTCTCGAACTCGGCGCGGGTCAGCGTGTAGTTGAGGTGCAGCGGGCCGGACTGGTTCATGGTGATGAACGGCAGGTTGATGGTGGTCTGCTGGGCGGCGGAGAGCTCCTTCTTGGCGTTCTCGGCGGCCTCCTTCAGACGCTGCAGGGCCATGGGGTCCTGACGCAGGTCGACACCGTTCTCCTGCTGGAACTTATCGGCCATCCAGTCGATGACGCGCTGATCCCAGTCGTCGCCGCCCAGGTGGTTGTCGCCCGAGGTGGACAGAACCTCAAACACGCCGTCTGCGAGGTCAAGGATGGAGACGTCGAAGGTACCGCCGCCCAGGTCGAAGACCAGGATGCGCTGGTCGGTGCCCTGCTTGTCCAGGCCATAGGCCAGAGCAGCAGCGGTCGGCTCGTTGACGATACGCTTGACGTTGAGGCCGGCGATCTTACCGGCGTCCTTGGTGGCCTGACGCTGGGCGTCGTTGAAGTAGGCCGGGACGGTGATGACGGCGTCGGTGACGGTCTCGCCCAGATACTTCTCGGCGTCGGCCTTCATCTTTGCGAGCGTCATGGCGCTCACCTGCTCAGCGGTGTAATCCTTGCCCTCGATGTCGACGACGGCACGGCCACCCTGGCCCTCCTTGACCTCATACGGCACGGTCTTGATCTCGGAGGTGCACTCGGAGTACTTGCGGCCCATGAAGCGCTTGATGGAGAACACGGTGTTCTTGGGGTTGGTGACAGCCTGGTTCTTAGCGGCCTTACCCACGACGCGGTCGCCGTCGGCACGGAAGCCCACGACGGACGGGGTGGTGCGGTCGCCCTCGGCGTTCACGATGATGGTCGGAGAACCGCCCTCGAGGACGGCCATTGCGGAGTTAGTAGTACCAAGGTCGATACCAAGAATCTTGCCCATTAGAAATTCCCTCTCTCTTGTGCGTTTGCACCGACTCGGCGGTCTGCCGAGCGGTGTTTCGGCTTGTCTTTCAGGATGTAGTGTATCCCCTTATGGGCCGGAATATACAAAATCTAAGTCAATTCATATAAGATTTCTTATTGCCGAGAGTTTAGGTTCGCAAATACGCAGGTAGACGCACTGTTTGAGTTCTCGGCAAATCTATCGAGATCTATGTAGAGATGGCTGAGGTTTGGGTCCGAGGGTGCCTGGGGCTGCCTTGCGGAAAGCTCGTCCCGTTTTGAACGCCAATTCTGGGTTGCGCTTTCCGCAAGTACGCTCAATTGCTCAATATTTCAAGTCACCTTTAGCTAACATTTGCGCAGCTCAGCAGCCCCACCTGCGCGTTTTTTAGTAAGCCGAGGCATACTCGGCGAACGGTATGAAGATGCCGGTCAGAGGGTATTGCAAACGGTCGCTCCCGTGGTATGTTTTTGCCCGAATCAAACCGACGCGCATCGCCTGTAGCGTCGGTCAACAGAGAGGAAACTACCATGGCTCATCCCGTAATTGATGCCGACGAGTGCATCGCTTGTGGCGTTTGCGTCGACTCCTGCCCCGCTGGCGTTCTGGAGCTCCAGGACGTCGCCACCGTCGCTGACGAGGACTCCTGCGTCGCCTGTGGCGCTTGCCAGGACGCTTGCCCCGCTGGCGCGATCACCGAGATCGTCGAGGAGTAACAACTCCCCCACTTGCACACTCAAAAGTACACCGTGCACAAAAAGGAGGCCTCCGCATCGCCGCGGAGGCCTCCTTATTTTGTTTGTGCGGATAACTAATTTGGCACCGCCGCAGGTTGAGCATAAGTCAGCGAAAACGCCCCTAAGCGAGCAAGGTGACGTGAAAGAGGAGGGAAGCGTA
>CABRWN010000044.1 GCA_902474645.1 uncultured Collinsella sp. | reverse complement strand
TTTAAAGGCCTAGGGCGGCACAACAGTCCGTATTTCACCGCAACTTCTGAGGATTGAGTAGGTAGCGTCTGCTACGCGGCGGTCACGGACAGGGCGTGGAACTTCTCGCCCGCGGCCTCGACAGCGGCGGCGAGCTGCTCGGCGGTCACGGTGTCGACGCACTCCACCTGGACGGTCTGGGTCTCGTGGTCGGCATCGGCATCGGTCACGCCGGCAACGTTGAGCAGTGCCGTCTCGACAGTAGCGTCGCAGTGGCCGCACATAAGGCCCGAAGTCTTGATTGTGTAACGCATGGGTGTACTCCTTATCGATTGAGATTATCTGACAGTTTAGTCGTGAACAGCGTCATCTTAAAGGCGCGCTGAGGTGCCCGAGATTGCCCCGAAAGAGGAGCGAAGCGTACTTGGGTACGCGAGCGACGGTTTGAGGGGCAAGGTCGGGTGCTTCAGCGCGCCGTCTTAGGCTTAAAGGATTTCAGGCGCAGCGCGTTGGACACAACGCAGACACTCGACAGACTCATCGCCGCAGCGCCAAACATCGGCGAGAGCTGCCATCCGGTGAGCGGGAAGAACACGCCCGCCGCCAGCGGAATGCCGATGCCGTTGTAGAACAGTGCCCAGAACAGGTCCTGCTTGATGTTACGGATCGTGGCGCGCGATAGCTCGATGGCGCGGGCGACGTCCATGAGGTCACTGCGCATGAGCACCACGTCGGCACCCTCCTTGGCGATATCGGCGCCGGTGCCGATGGCAAGGCCCACGTCGGCGCGCGCCAGGGCGGGGGAGTCATTGATGCCGTCGCCCACCATGGCGACCTTGCCGCCCGCATCCTGCAGTTCGCGCACGTGGCGTTCCTTGTCGGCGGGAAGAACGTCGGCGATAACCTGCTCGCTGGTGAGTCCCACGCGTCGGGCGATGGCCTCGGCCGTCACGCGGTTGTCGCCGGTGAGCATACGCACATCGACGCCGAGTGAACGCATTGCGGCGATGGCCTCGGCGCTCGTCTCCTTGACCTCGTCAGCCACGGCAATGGTGCCGGCAAGCTCGCCGTTCTTGGCAAAGAACAGCGGCGTTTTGCCCTCGGTGGCAAATTGCTCGGCAAGGCCGGCGGGAACCTTCGCGCCCAGCTTGTTCATCAGGCGCACGTTGCCGGCTGCGATGACATTCTGCCCCTCGCGCGCCGTGACGCCGCGACCGGGCACGGCGGCAAAGTCCTCGACCATGCGCGCCACGATTCCGCGCGCCTCGCACTCGGCCATAATCGCCTCTGCCAGCGGGTGCTCGCTCGAGCGCTCGAGTGCGGCAGCGAGCTTCAGTAACGCCTTTTCACTCATAGCGGGCGAGCCGTCGGCGCGCGCGGCAACCACAATGTCGGTCACAGCCGGTTTGCCGCGGGTGACGGTGCCGGTCTTATCGAGTACCACGGTGCCCACGTTGCGCAGATTCTCCAGCGCCTCGGCGCTCTTAAACAGAATGCCCATCTCGGCGCCCTTGCCGGTGCCAACCATAATGGCGACGGGCGTGGCCAGACCCAGCGCGCACGGGCAGCTGATCACCAACACGGCCACGGCGGAGGTGAGTGCCTCGTTCACGCTTCCGGTCAGCGCCATCCACGCCACGAAGGTCACGGCCGAGATCGCAAACACCACGGGCACAAACACGCCGGCGACCTTGTCGGCCAGGCGGGCGATAGGCGCCTTGGTGGCGTTGGCGTCCTCGACGAGCTGGATGATCTTGGCAAGCGACGTGTCGGCGCCCACGCGTGTGGCACGGAAGGTAAACGATCCGGTGCGGTTGACCGTGGCGGCGTTGACGGTGTCGCCGGCGGTCTTTTCTACGGGGATGGACTCGCCGGTGAGCGCGCTCTCGTCCACGGCCGACGCGCCCTCGAGCACCACGCCATCGACGGGGATGGACTCGCCGGGGCGCACGCGCAACACCTGACCGGGTAGGATGGCGTCGACGTCCACAGTGGCCTCGCTGCCGTCCTCTGCCACGACGGTCGCGGTCTTGGGCGCTAGGTCGATCAGCGACTCGATTGCGCCGCCGGTCTTGGACTTGCTGCGCGTCTCGAGGTATTTGCCCACGGTGACCAGCGACAGGATCGTGCCCGCACTCTCAAAATACAGATTGTCCATGCCCGTCATCATGGCCTCGTGGACCTGGCCCGCGGCCAGCTGATCGGCCATGATAAACATGGCGTAGAGCGACCAGGCAATGGATGCGGTGGCACCCACGGCAATAAGGGCGTCCATGGTAGGCGCGCCGTGCGCGAGCGATTTAAACCCGTTGATAAAGTACGCGTCGTTGATGTAGACGATGGGGATGAGCAGGGCGAGCTCGGTGAGAGCGAGCGTCATGCTGTGGGTATGGTCGGTGAAGATGCCGGGCAGCGGCCAGCCGAGCATGTGCCCCATGCCTATGTAGAACAGTGGGATGAGGAATACGATCGAGACGATGAGGCGGGTGCGCATGGCAGAGGCGGCGGCCTCCAACTTTTTGGTCGGCGACTCCATATGGGCGGCGCCGGACCTGGCTTGCGCACTTCCGCTTTGGACAGCGTCGGTGCCCGCGCTGACGGGCGAGGCCGAGTAGCCCGCGCGGTCGACGGCGGTGCAGATATCGTCGGGGGAGACCTGCGCGGGGTCGTAGTCGACCACCATGGAACCGGCGAGCAGGTTGACCGCGACGCTTTGGACGCCGTCGAGCTTGCTCGCGGCACGGTCCACGTGCGCCTGGCAGGCGGCGCATGTCATGCCGCCCACGTCGAACTTATCTTGAGCCACGGCTTCTCCTTTCTGTGGTTCGGTGTTGGAATTGTTAACCTGCCGATACTATACACCCATACCCCCTGGGGGTGTCCAGTACAGAAAGAAATATATGAGTTTTTATTACAGATGAAGGTGGTTGGTTGGCCGATGGGCCGTCTCAACCAATCATCTCAATCTGTAACACCTAAGGACCGTTTTTCCTGCTAGATGTTACAGATCGAGACAATCTCGGAGCAGATGCCCCGGGCATACAACGTAAAACGCCGGGGCGCCCGCGTGATGGGCGCCCCGGCGCATGTTGGGCAGGGTTTGCGAAGCGGTGGGAGGGGGGAGAAGCCGTCCTCCCGAAATCCTTACTCCTGACGACGCTTCTTGTCAGTCAGAAAGACGCCGGCGGCTACGAGCACGACACCTCCGATGACAAACGTCTCACCGGCGAGCGCAGCATTGTCGCCTGTGGTGGGAAGTGCCGAGTTGGCGGCCGTCTTGGCGTTGCCGGCAGACGGCTTTCCAGTAACCGGCTTAGCGGCAGCCTGCGTGATCTTGGCCTGCTCGGCTTTCGCCGCCTCTTGCTCCTGGCGGGCGATCTCGTCCTTCAGGGCTTGCTCGGCGGCTACGCGTTTTGCCTTCGCCTCGTTGTAGGCATTGAGAGCCGCAGTGTAGGCGGGCGTCGCAGCATCAAGGTCTGCCTGAGCGGCATCAAGTGCGGCTTTTGCGTTATATTCTGTCTGCTTGGCGGCGACGCACTTGGCAAAGAGGGCATTGAGCGTATCGTTCGCGTTTGCGTCAGAGCCAGTAGCAATGCCGTTTTCGACGTTGATGGACTTGAGCTTTCCGAGAGTAGCAGCAGCGGCGTCCGATGCGGCCTGAGAATTCTCGACCGCCTGCTCGGCGTTCGCGATGGCATCATTTGCCGTGCTAAGGGCGACTCCGGCCTCGGTAACTGCTGCGTCGGCCTCCTTCTTGGCCGCCTCGGCGGTGGCAAGATTATCGGCTGCATTGCTCAGGGCGTCAGCATGGGCCTTCTTTGAAGCAAAGTCGTTTTTCGCCGTGGTCAGATCGCTCGCAGCGTGCTCCGCGGTCGCCGCCTTGGCCTCGGCGTTGTCCTTCGCGGTGTCGAGGGCCTGCTTCTTGGCAGCCGCGTCGCGCTCCGCCTTTTCGAGAGCACTCTGGGTAGACGTCTGGGCTGCCGTGGCTTCATCAAGCGTTTGATGAGCCTTGTCAGCCTTTTCCTGAGCCGCAGCAACATCGGCAGAATACTTTGCGAGCTCATCGCTGGCGTAGGCGGCCTGCTTGTCTGCAACGGAGTTCTTTGCGTTTTCGAGATCTGTCGCGCGTGCCGCAACAGTCTGTTGTGCCTGGTCGCATGATACCTGTGCGGCGTTAACGTCATCCTGCTTTTGAGTAACTGCGGCCTTCGCGGCAGCTGCCTGCGCGATGGCGGTCTCCGCTGCATTTTGCGCGGCGTCGCGTTCCGACTGAGCCGTAGCTACGGCAGTTGCGGCGGCGACGACGCTAGCGCTTTGCTTGTTTGCTGCCTGCTGCTTTTGCTCGACCGCGGACGCGGCTTCGCTTGCGGTTTTGTCGGCCTTCTGCTTGTTTTGGGATGCTTGCTGGAGTGCAGCTTGCTTGCTGACAAGATCCTTCTTGGCAGTCTCCAGTTTGCTTCCCGCGTTTTTGAGTCCGTTGACGTAGCCGTTAAGCGTCTGCTCGAACTCGTCGACGGACATAGCAGAGCTTGTCCAATCGTGGCCATATCCCCATGACGGAGATGTCTGCACTGTAAAGGAGGCAGTGGTGCCGTAGAAATTATTCGTCGTGGAGGTGTTGATTCCGGTACCCATGGCCGTGTAGTCGGGATCAATGCAATTGATGTAATGGCCTACGACATCGTCATATTTATCATGGACATATTCGTCTATTTGGCTTTTATTGCTTCTATTATTCGAGTTATACGAATAATAGAAGTCGTAGGCAGCCTTTCCCGTGAGATTATGGACGTCAAACTTGGCCGCCACCGCCTCGTCAAAGTACGCCTTTTCCTCTGTAATCCACCCTCGGCAGGGGTCGCCGTACCCCCATGAAAGGTTCTCTGCAACATCAAACTGCTTCGCGTGTTCAATGTTCGAGCTCGACCAGTTTGCATCGGCAATTGCCGCCGCGACAAGGTTGTACGTTACGTTGAGCGGATTCAAGTCAACGGAAACGCGGTAGCTGTTAATCGACTTCATAACGGTGACGGCCGAGATCATATTGTCGAGCGAGGTCGCATCGTCGCTGTCGCCAACATGGGTGGCATCCTTATACTTGCAGTTTTCGATAATCGAGACTGCCTCATTGGCGCCGACGGACTTAAAGAATCCGATAGCACCTTGTTTGAGCGTGGACTCGGCAGAGTTTGCTGCCTGCTGGGCGGCGTCGACGGCAACTTGAGCAGTCTGAACCGCGGCTTGGGCTGATTGCAGCTCGTTCTGAGCTTGCGCGGCCGCCTCGTCTGCGGCCGTCTTTGCTGCCTTCGCGTTCTCGACGGCCTTATTCGCCTCATCGAGCTTGGCAAGCTCGGCACTATGGGCTGCCTTCGCGTCCTTGAGGGCCTCGTCCTTTGCGGAGACTGCGGCATTCGCAGTATCGAGCTCGGACTTCTTTTGGTCGGCATTCTGCTTTGCGGCATCAAGCTCCGATTGTGCTGCGGCAAGATTACTTTGCTTCTGAGTCTGATCCTGCTGGGCGTTTTCTAGAGCCTTCTCAGCGTTTGCCTGGGCGCTCTTTGCGGCGTCAAGATCGGCCTGAGCAGCATCGACCTTTGCCTGGGCGGCGTCATACTCCGGGCCCTCAGCGCCTGCCTTTGCGGCCACCAAATCGGCTTGTGCGCTGTCGTATGCCGCCTGTGCCTCAGCCGCCTTACCATCCGCGGCGGTCTTTTCCTGCTGAGCGGAAGCCAGCGTGCCTGCCGCCTCGTCGTAAGCATTCTGCGCGGCGCTCTGAGCCTGTTGGGCATCGGCGAGCGCGGAATCGGCAGCGGCCTTCGCAGCCTTTGCTTGGTTCAGAGCGGCCTGCGCATCTGCGGCAGCCTGCTCGGCGACCTTGATTTCCTCCGGCGTTGCGTTGGCGGCTGCCTTCTGGGCTGCCTCGAGCTTGGCCTGCGCATCGGCTGCCGACTGCTTTGCGGAGTCGAGTGCCTTTGCCTTGCTCTCGGCATCGGCCTTGGCAGCATCGAGCTTGCTCCGGGCATCCTTCAGCGTGGCGCTGGCGCTGTCAGCCGCCTTGACGCTTTCGTCGAGCTGACGGGCGTATTCGGCACGCGCGGCGGCTTCTGCCTGCGAATTATCGGAGACGGAGGCGTCGTAGGCGGTCTGGGCGTTGTCGCGTGCCACCTGCTTTTCGGTATAGGGGGCAGTCGCCGTGTCGTAGTCGGATTTGGCGTCTGCCTCGGCGGCCTTTGCGGCGTCGATTGCGGCCTGCAAGTCGGCAATCTTCTGGGCGTTTGCCTTTACTGCGGAGCCTGCCGCCTCGCCGGCGCGGACGGCAAGCGGGGACATGATCGCGTCCTGTGCCGTGGTATCACTCCACACATCGTTGGCAAATGCCGAGAACGGCGCGAGCAGCGACGAGCCAGTCATAGCGATGGTGGTTGCCGCGGTGATGGCGAGTCGTGTTGCCTTATGGCCCGAGAATGTGGGGCGAGACTCGGCGCCGCCTGAGACTTCCAAGTGTTTGGGTGCGTACTTTGCTATTTCTTCTCCCAATCGTTGAAGGGGTACCTATGACAATTCGTATTTTACAACCGCCGAAAGGGTTCCTGTTGCGCAACATTGGCAAGGAAATGTCGACACACTTGAGTCACATTTATGAGTCGAAGTTCTTGGCAAGCTAATGTCTCGTTCTGTAACAGCTAGACCCCGTTTTGCCGGGTATTTGTTACAGATCAAGACAAACAGTTGGCAGGAAACTTAATGTCTCAATCTGTAACATCTGGCGGGAAATATGACCTCTAACTGTTACAGATCAAGACATAGAAATCGGCCGAAAACTAACATCTCGTTCTGTAACATCTAGACCCGTATCTGCCGAGCTAGTGTTACAGATCGAGACAATTGCCGGGGAGGGGTCCCGTCACGGCAAGACGCCCACCGCCTAGATACAGAACCCAGGGATCACACAGGTTCGCTTATTTGGCTTTTCCGCAGGCGTTGCGTACGTAAAGACGTCGCCGTCGTGCCCCACGCGATTCAAATAGAGCGTGCCTTCGGTCTCCGATGAGTCGGGGCTCACCGTGCGCTCCCACAAAGAGGTGTCCTTGCCCTTCCACTGGCGGACCATCGTCTCGTTCGTGGAATACGGGCTCACCTTGAGCTCGCGGAAGAGCTGGTACTCCTTGCCCTCGCCGTTGTAGATGTCTGCCAGGTAGTGATAGTCCTTGGCAAACGAATAGGGCGGTTGCGTACCGCACAGCTCGACCATGGCGGGCAGCCAAAGGGTTGCGGGCAACTCGCTCAGACACGATGCGCTGTTGGCGGCACCCACGTTATTCGAGATCTTTTTGACAGATTTGATGAGTGCGCGCAACTCGTTGGGCAGCAGCTTAAGGCCGTCGCCGTTGAGCCATTCCCGCAGCTCGCAATCTGCCCAGCCGGCGCTTGGCGGTTCAGCCGTAGCGTTGCGTTCGGCAATGCCGGCGTCGAACATAAACGTCAGCCCGGCCTTGCCCGTCCCGTCCAGAAGCTCATCGTGGCGGATGCCCACAAGCTGCGCGCCAACCTGCAGCCCGTTGGTGAGCGTGACACGCTTGGTACACGGATAGGGGATATGCCCATCGGCATCGAGCAGGTGATAGCGCTTGGCAATCTCGCGTGCTTCGCTACGGGTCTCGGCGGCCTTAATCTTGAGCGAAATCTCCTGCAGCTGATCCCAAGTGTAGTCGTCAAGCGAACCGCGGATGCCGTCCAGGTAGTCGGGGATGCCAAAGCCATGGGTCGCCGCCCCAATGACGCTGAGCCCCGCAACGGCTGCAACGACGCCACCGATAATAAAGCGGCGGCGGGTCATGGCATCGTGCCGGGCCTGCTCCAGGATCTCTCGTGCGCGCTCGCCGGCGACGTCGACCTTAAGGTGCGTGCCGGAGTCGATGTCGATTGCGGCGTCACTGCCCGCGCCTTCGCGGCCCTCGGATTCGGCATCGGTGAGGTATGCCGAGAGCACCTCGAGCATCTGCTGCTCGGTGGGACGATCGCACTGCTCGACTGAGAGACCCTTCATGATGATTTGGACGAGCGCTTCATCGCCCTCGCAGCGCGGCTCGAGCGGTGCCGGCTTGGTCTTGGTCTTTACGAGATAGAACGAGCCGGTTGCAGCGGCGTCCGTCGACTCAAAGTCAAACGGTTTGCGACCGCTGTAGAGCTGGTACAGAATGCTCGAAAGCGCATAGACGTCGATTGCCGGCGAACGGCGAAGGGCCGCGATGCCTTCGATATCCTGCGTGAGCATCTCGGGCGCGGCGTATGCGGGCGTGGCAAAGCGCCAGATGTCGGCGCGCCGGGTGATCGTGTTGTCGCCGAGAGCCATGGTCGCGGAGCCCATGTCGATGAGGCAGGGGTCAAAGGAGCAATCGGCAATCTGCTGCTCGAGCGTTCGGCTAGTGGTGCGGAACATGATATTGGCAGGCGACAGGTCGCGATGGATGACCGGATTCACGAGGCCTTGGGTCATCAAGAGCGCACGAAGCACGGCGTTTCCGACGGCGGCTACCATCTGGGTGGTTAGCCCGCCCGAGGCGTCGTGCGGAAGCAGGGGCAGCGCCTGCTTGAGTGAGGTGCCCTCGACCCACTCCATGAGGATGAGCGGGTCGTCCTCGCATGAACCGTAGCCATAGACGCGCGGAAATCCGCGCAGGTGCGAGACGGTACACAGATGACGGTACTCCTCGAACAGCGCGGCGGTGTTGGCCAGGTGAGCGGCCGATTGCTCGGCGGAGCGGTCGGGGGCTTGGCCGGAAAGGACGGCGTTGTCCTTGAGTAGCTTGACGGCAAAGACCTCGCCGCTCGTGTTGGTCGCGCGCAGCACGTGCCCGATGTTGCCGTTGTTGCGGTGGGCCGTCTGGAGAATAAGCGTCATAAACCGACGCTTGGCCTCGTCCTCGGCGCTGGGGTCGACCGCCACGGCGGTATCGAACGTATCGAGACGGATGAGTTTGTCGCCATAGGCGCTATCGGTAGTATCCATGGCGTTCCTTTGTCTGGCATGGGTTGCCGTACGTATACGTGAGCAGTGCGGATATCGGTAAAGTACCATGATAGCCGCACTGCCCACGTATACCGCTGAGTATTGTCGTTTACGACGCAGAAGGTAGAAGACGAAAGACGGACGGCGACCGTCTTTTGATCGCCGTCCGCGCTAGTCCACAATGACAAGGAATGTCGTGTAGAGACCCAGATGGAGCCTGTCGCTGTTGGCGATTTCCACGGGGGGATAGACTTTGCCGGGCTCTCGTTGGTCGCGGGGCGGCTCGATTACGATATCGCCGTCGCCTGCGCCCGATTCGAGTACTGTGCCGTTGGTCGACCCAAGGCCCTGGGCGTACCAGTGCTCACCCTCGAGCCAAATGCGAAGATGCTCGCGCGATGCGTCGGCGCCCACATCGGTGATGCTGGGCGAGGTTTTGGGCAAAGAACCAATCACGGTGCCGCGCGGATCGCGTGTGAGGGGATGGATTTGCATGTCGGCGCAGTTGTCGGCATGGGTTCTGAGCAGACCGAGGTTGGGGGCGACGGTGCGCGGCTGCTCCAGGCTGCTCATAAAGCCACGTCCGACGGTAGTTTCGGTGGTGCCAAAGTGCCCGCCCGTCTTGCTGTCGCAAAAGCGCTCGACGGTGGCCACGCCCTGAACGGGATCGGCGAGCGCCCCCGTTGCCACAAAGAGCATAAGGTAAAGCGTGCTTTTCTCGCGCACGGCATTGCCGTCAAAGTTGTCGATGCGATTGAGGGCATTTGCATATAGGCGGCTGTCCAGCTTGTAGCTGGCGAGAGCCGACATCATTTCGTTGGCGGCCGGACCGCGATAGTGCTCGGCGATTGCCTGATAGGCGGACTCGCCGCCGCCGAGCTTGCTGCAGATTGCCGCGGAAAGGTTGAGCGTGGTGACGGTAAAGTCGCTGTAGATGGCGGGCGCGCACTGGTCAGGCTTGCGATGAACGATGTAACGGGTGAGATACGAGCGGTTGGAAGAGCATTTCTCGAGCAGGGTGCTGCCGAGATAAGAGTTTCCATTGATGAGCATTCGGGCGATCTCGAGATGTTTAAGACCGCCGAACGAGCGAATATCGTTATAGAGGACCGAGCAAGGCGTCTCTGCTGCCACGGATACCTCCTTTGATTGCTTCCTAGCCAATATGGCGATAGGAATTAATGGCCCCCGGTGGGCGACGTATTAAATGGCTGCGCAATATATAGTGTAACCAAAGCAACATTATAGGCCACATGTTCGAAATTGCAGGAAGCCTGAGAGATTTGGTTTGGACTGGACGGAAATCCCCCTCTGTCTTGATCTATAACAATTAGGGCCGATTTTGCTCGGCAACTGTTACAGATTGAGACGTTTGTGAACCGTGTCGACCGTTTGTCTCGATCTGTAACACGTAGAGGAAGATTTGCCCTGTAGATGTTACAGATTGAGACATTCAGCCAGGCCCATCTCGTCCGCCTCGTCATCTGTGGTTTACGTGGGGGCATGCGAAGCACGGGTATACTAACCGGCGGCGAATCTGCTCCATCGCTTAGAGCTGCTGCGTCTGGACGGCGCGTGATAGGGCTGCCAAAGCGATCGCCAGCGTGCTGAGCAACGTCCTCTCTGTGCGCACCTGTTTTTGTATGTATTAGCGCACTACCAAGCACGCCCGCGCGGCCGCATGCCGCGCCCATTGCGCGTGCAGATAAGGAACAACAACATATGCGTAATTCTGTATCCGACGTCACCGACGCCGAGATTCTGGACGAGACCCGCGAGGTCATGACCCAGGCTGCCTTCGATGCCGCCGACGAGGCAAATGCTGCCCAGGCCGTCGAGTCCGCTACCGAGAGCCTGCCCGCCTTTGACGAGCTGGGCCTCTCCGACGAGATGCTCCGTGCTATCGAGAACCTGGGCTACACGGCGCCCACGCCCGTTCAGGCCGGCTCCATCCCCGTGGTGCTCGAGGGCCGCGACCTGCTTGCCGCCGCTCAGACCGGCACCGGCAAGACGGCCGCCTTCTTGCTGCCGACTATGAACAACCTGGAGCACATCGCTCCGCCTAAGCCCGTGCACGAGCGTGGCGGTCGCAATCGCCGTCGCGGCGCCAAGAAGCCCGAGGGCAACGGTCGCGGCCCGGTGATGCTCGTCATCACCCCCACGCGCGAGCTTGCCCAGCAGATCGACGAGGTCGCGAGCAAAATCGCCGACGTCACGGGCCACGTTGCCGTGACCGTCGTGGGCGGCGTGAGCTACAAGCCCCAGACCGCTGCCCTCAAGTACGGCTGCGACATCCTGGTTGCCACGCCGGGCCGTCTGGTCGACCTGATCGAGCAGGGCGCTTGCCACCTGGACGAGGTCAAGGTGCTGGTGCTCGACGAGGCCGACCGCATGCTCGACATGGGCTTTTTGCCCGCCGTCCGCCGCATTGTGCGCGAGACACCGGCCGAGCGCCAGACGCTGCTGTTCTCGGCGACCCTCGACGAGGAGGCCGTGGGTGAGATCACCGACCTGGTGAGCGACCCGGCCCGCGTGGAGATCGCGCCCGCCACGTCGACCGCCGACACCGTCGACCAGTTTGTGTTCCCGGTGTCCATCGAGGCCAAGAACAACCTGCTGCCCGAGTTCCTCAAAAAGGAGGGCCCGGAGCGCACCATCGTCTTTATGCGTACCAAGCACCGCGCCGACAGCTGCTGCCGTCGTCTGGAGCGCAAGGGCATCAAGGCCGCCGCGATTCACGGCAACCGCAGCCAGGCCCAGCGCGAGCGCGCGCTTTCGGCCTTCCGCGACGGCACCGTCGACGTGCTGGTGGCAACCGACGTGCTCGCCCGCGGCATCGACATCAGCGACGTGCGCTACGTCGTGAACTTTGACGTGCCGGCCGAGCCGACCGACTACATCCACCGTATTGGCCGTACGGGCCGCGCAGGCGAGCTAGGCTGGGCCATCACGTTTGTGACCGAGCAGGACGTCGATGAGTTCTACGAGATCGAGAAGCTCATGGACAAGACCGCCGACATCTACGAGGCCGGCGACCTGCACGTGGGCCCCAATCCGCCCGCGGTTGATCCCGAGCGCGACCCTGCGGCCTTTAAGGTGAAGAAGAAGACCAAGCGCGGCAAGTCCAAGAGCAAGAAGAAGCTTGAGCAGGCGCGTCGCGACGGTAAACGCAACGGCGATGATTACGGCGATGTGGCCGGTCGTTCCAACCGCGGTCGCGACGAGCATCGCGGCGACGGCGAGCGTCCGAGCCGTCCCAAGCGCGGCGGCAAGACCCGCGTGCGCGAGGGCGTTCAGGCTCGCGTGGACGAGGCCGTGGAGAGCGTGGCCCGCGAGGTGGCTGCCGAGGAGCGTGCTGGCGCTGCCGAGCAGGCCCCGCGCGGCAACCGTGCCGAGCGCCGTGCCAAGCAGTTCCAGGGCGAGGCACATCGCCGTCGCCGCGAGGACGAGGACCGCGGTGGTCGTCGCCGTGTTGAGCGCGAGGACGAGGGCCATGGCTCGCGCGGCGGCAAGCGTGGCTCGGGCGATCGTCGTCGTTCCGGTCGCAATGACGAGCGCGGTGGCCGTGACGAGCGTCGCGGCGGCGAGTCCCATAGCGCCAAGCGTTTTGACGAGCGTGGGGGTCGTGGTGGCGAGCGTCACGAGGGTGGCCACGGCAACGGTGGCCGCGGCAGCGCTGGTCGCTCGGGTAAGTCGCGCGATCGCCGTGATCCGCGTGCCAGCCGCGATCGTCGCGATGACTGGCGCAACTACGACGATACCCGCGA
>CABRWN010000043.1 GCA_902474645.1 uncultured Collinsella sp. | reverse complement strand
GATGACCCCAAAGCCAGCGACCTGCGCCGCCTTTGGGGTCATCCTGCCAGCGCGATATCTCGCGCATCTTGCGGTACTGGTCGGGAAGGAAATTCTGCATCTGACGACCGGTTTTGAGAATCGGCTCGTCAGCATAGACTTCGTTTGAGAAGCGAGCAGACTGATGGGTCCGGGCCTCGGCCATAATGCGCTCGATGAGCATCTTGATGTCCTGGTCGGCCACCGTCTCTCCTCTCCTAACGCAGCTTCGGTGACCTCATATCATAGCACAGCATCAAACAGGTGTTCGAGATGCTGCTGCGTAGATAGATTTAGAACAGGAGGGCGTAGATGACGGCGATGACGACGGAGGGGAGCATATTGGCCGTGCGGAAGGTCTGAGGACGGATGAGGTTGACGCCGACGCAGAAGATGAGCATGGAGCCTACGAGCGAAAGGCTGTCGAGGGCTGCCGTAGTCATGATGGGGGAGAGTGCGCCGGCAAACAGCGTGATCGTCCCCTGGAACACGGCGACGGGCAGGGCGGAGAAAATGCAGCCGCGGCCAAGCGACGCCGTCATGGTGCAGACGATGATGCAGTCCAGCGCGCCCTTGAGGGCAAGCGTGGACCAGTCGCCGAGCAGGCCGTCCTGGATCGATCCCACAATGGCCATGGCGCCGATACACACGGTGAGTGAAGTCGAGACAAAAGCGTTGGTGAACTCGTTATCGCCCTCGCTGCCGGTTTTGCGCTTGAGCCATTCGCCAAGGTTTTCAATGGCGGCCTCCAAGTTGATGGCCTCGCCGATGAGCGAGCCGAGGGCGAACGAGACAATGAGCATGGTGGTACCAGTGGTCGCCAGTGCCTTCCCATCGATGATGAGCATCTTTTGCATGGTGCCGCCCAGGCCGATAAACAGGACGCACAGCCCCGATGCTTTCATGAGCGTGTCTTGGATGCGCGGTGTAATGAAGCGGCCGCCCACTAATCCCAAAAGACCGCCCGCAACTAAAAGCACAACGTTGATGATTGTCCCCAAGCCCGGCATGAGCCCTCCTGTATTGATGCCAACGTGGCAATCGTAGCAGAACGAAATGCGAGACACATCGCGACTCATCTAATACGTTATATAAGTGGTATTAGGGATGGTGCGCAGCATTTAAGCCTCAGGTGGTTGTCGGGACATAGGGATAGTATTCAAAGCGCAGTGTCATAAGCCGCTGCGGGAATTCAATAGCCGCGGCGATGATATTGGCATCGCGGGCACGATCAAACCCTTCGAGCTCGATCTGATACGAGACGTCTTGCATAATGTCCAGACGTCGCCAGGCTAGGAGTGTGTCGCCATCGAATTCCAAGGTCTTGCCTCCGTCTGGAGCAACGGCGTATAGACGCAGCTTGGCGGTCGTTGCAGGGTCGACAACCGTGACCTTTTTAATTTCGTTTCTAGTATTCTTGGCGCCCAACAAGGTGAGCAGTGTTGGGGCCACGACCTCGCCCGATGGCAAAAAGACGACTTCGATGGATTCAGGAAATGCGATGATGGCCGACTTGCGGACGGGCTGATTGGCGGCGGCAACTTCGATGTTCGCAGCGTCGATGACCTCTGTGTGGTCGAGCGCGGCAAGCACGCAGCAGTTACCTTCATCGATCTCTTGAGGATCAGCAAGCCCCGGACTGTCTGCGAGCTCGGGATCGTTTGAATCGGTAGCGGGCCCATTCGGTGCTTCGAAAGAAGCTGGGACGCTGTTTGTCGGCGACGGCGTGTCGCCCGCACCTGCTTCTTTGTCCGCGCTCTCTTCTTGTATGGTTGCGTTGATGGGTTCGTCGTTTGAGGGGAGCGTCTTGGCGTCAAGCGCGGAAGGAAGAATTCCGATGGCTCCGGATCCGTTCCACTCCATTTCGAGAAGCGCCGGGTCGGCAAGAATGCGTTGCCTGCTTTGCGCGTGGGCATCGATTTCAATAGGGCCTGCCTCTATCCCTCGTGTAAGGCTGAGTGATCCGGCTGGCTTCTCGAAATGAGCGTCTGTGTCTTTGGTGCTGACGGCGTAGAACAGCAGGGACGCTTCTCCCGCCGCGATGGCATCGGTACCGGCTTTGGTCAGCCGCAACGATGCCGTGAATGAGAGGGTGGGCTGCGCATCATCTGCATTCGCGGCGGCGCAGCCCAGACATATACCGCCTCCTTTCTCAAAAAACGTACCGTCGAAGGCGACCTTCGCTCCGTTCGCCGAGTCATCGACCGAAGCGATGTCGATGCGCAACTCCAAATCGCACGGATTGCCATCTGCGTCGAGCACAACCGAGCGCCACGTGCAGACGGCGCACCCCGCCTGGGAGCCGTTTGCCTTGTTCGAACGATTGATATCCACGACTATCGAGCCGTCCGTATTACGACGAAGGCATCCTGCGGTTGAGATTGCGGCCTGTGCGATCGAAAAACGCTTGCACGCAATGGCACTCGACGGATTTGGTGCGGAACTTAGGGCTGCTGGTAAGGAGTCTGCCATGACGGGAGTCGCCCAAGCGGCGACAGGCGTTCCGGTTGCGAGTGCGCCGCAGAGTGCGACGACGGGCAAAAGGTTCTTCGATGCCATGGGGTCTCCTTAGTTAATTTAGCGCGGCCTGTCCGTGTTTTGTTTCTGGCTGCGTTTGATGTGCAGACCGAGGCCGGCGGTTCCCGCGCCTGCTGCTGCGGCGCCTGCTGCCAAGAGCCATCGTTTGTCGCCTGTCTGCGCCAACGGTTCCTCGCGGTCGCCGCGGTCGAGCTCCGAGAGGTTGACCGTCACTTGCGTGGCGGCCTGCGCCTGTTCTTGCTGGGCAAAGGCCATGGCTGGCCCAAACGCTAGGATGCTGACGGCGGCGGCCAGGGCGACGGCCTTATGCCGTGTGCGCACCGGGCTCGACCGTCCAGGTGATCGTTGCAACCTGATCGCCTTCGCCGGTTACGCGGAAGATGTCGCGCGTGACGCGGGCGACGTTTCCGCTTGTCTTGAGCTTAATTTTGTCCGTGCCGCCGGCAATGCCCTGGTAGCCCATGTCGAAGGCTGCGTTCTTGGAAAGATCGAGGCCCGTCCCCTGCATTGCGGCGCTGGCGTTCTGGAGTGCGCCGTCGGGGCCGACCTTAAAGTCGATGGAGTTCTGCGCGGTTCCGGCCTTGGC
Source organism: uncultured Collinsella sp. (assembly GCA_902474645.1). Taxonomy (GTDB): domain Bacteria; phylum Actinomycetota; class Coriobacteriia; order Coriobacteriales; family Coriobacteriaceae; genus Collinsella. The sequence continues at coordinate 9,655 of CABRWN010000043.1, read as the reverse complement.
GTCGGCGGCAATGGTCCAGGTGTTCATGGCGTCGATCTTCATGTTAGTGACATGGATGCCGTAGGCCGAATGATTGTCGATGGTGGTCGCGTCTTCTGAGGGGCCCTGAAGCGTGCCGTCGGCCTTGGCGACGAAGGGAATAACCGTCGGAACTTTGAACTCAACGTTGTCGATCTCGGTCCTGACCATTACTTTCGTGGTTCCAACGCGCCCGGCCGCCATAGCTGGCGTCGGGGCAGTGCCCATTGCGAGCGCGAGCGCGAGCCCTGCGCCCACGACGAGCGCTCTGGCTCCGTTCATGTTCCTGGTGATGTCCATGGTCGTTCCTTTCTATTCTCCGCGGGCCGTCCCCGCGATGATTGGACGAATGCTGGTGAATTGCGTGCGGTGCCGCGTCGGCCGGAAAAGCTAGTTCTCGGCTTGCTCAACCCGCACCTTGACACGTGTCGGATTGCCGTGGCTGTCGAGGGTCTTGGCATCGAGTGCCTGGATCTCGATGTACGCCTCGCCTTCTTTGATGTCGCCGGCGGGGCACGTCTCGATTGTCTTGCCGGTCTCGACCACACCGGATTCGTACATGGTCTCGTCGTTTTGGATGACGCGGAATCGCTGGGGAAATTTATTGTCTTGGACGTTTTGCACGTTGACGCGCAGCTTGCCGTCCTCCTGCAGCTGAGCGACCGGCGCGACCGAAATCGTCATCATGTTGTCGCGGACGATGGCGTCGAGCTCATCTTGGATTTCCTGACGCGTTTTGCCCTCGGCCGTCGTAACCGAAGCGCCCGCCTCGGGTACGGGCTGCGACTGCCAAGCGTATAGTCCTACGGCGACAAGGGCGCAGACGATGGCCAAACAGGCAACGATGAGCTTCTTGCGACGACCCAGGCCTACAAAGTGGGGTGGCCTCTTCGCGCTCATGCGGCATCCTTGGCGGTATAGATGCGCGCAAAGGTGGACGGGTCCGCTCCAAAGAGCATGTGAAGCATCAGGCGGCGCGAGTAGACGAGCTCGTCGAAGTCGGGAGGGAGCTCGATGTCGTGGATATGCGCGATGTGGTGGGCGAGCGCCGAGAACGACTCGGGGTCGCAGATCACATCGGTTGTGACGTGGTAGACCGCCGTGTCGGGGAATGCCTCTTCGTCGAAAGGCAGGAGATGGGGATCGTCGTCGACTTCGATGGCGATGCCGTACTGGGGCCAGTAATATGCCATGGGAACCTCCCTGCTTCTGGGGCCAAAACTTCTATCGGTTTTGGCTGTCGATGCCGACGGTATCAGCCGCTACTTGACCAATTTCTGACCAAATGCTTGACGGATTGGTGTCTCCGCAGGTAAAAGGCGGCAAAAAATACTCCAACTTTTTTCGAGCGACAATCACGCGGTCGGCGACGGCGGGGCCATATGTGTCAAAAGCATCGTCTGCCGAGGAAATCAAGCCGCTCGCCGAATTGCACGAACGTAAAAAACGCCAATTATGGAGACGGTCTCGAACACGTCGACGAAACGATGCGGTAACATCTCCCTGCAAACACTGTAGTTAGCTAAAGGGGGGTTCGCGTGTCTGCAACCATCAAACCCTTCACCGACGAGTTCGAAGAGTATGGTCGCGATGAGTCTCGCGCATCGGGCGAGGCCTCGAGCATCTCGTTTCCGACAACGGAAGACGAGGTCCGTGCCATTTTGGAAAAGCTCCATGCCGAGCGTGTCCCGGTAACGGTTCAGGGCGCCCGAACCGGCCTTGCCGCCGGTGCCGTGCCCCACGGCGGGCATATCCTCAATACTTCCCGTATGAATCGCTACTTGGGCCTTCGCCGCGATGAACAAGGCCAATTTCTGCTGCGCGTGGAGCCGGGCGTTGTGCTCTCGGAGCTGCGCAAGCAGCTGAGCAAGAAGGTGCTGCCGACTGCTGACTGGGACCAGGCATCGCTTAAGGCCTACGATGAGTTTCAAGAGGCCCCCGAGCAGTTCTTTCCCACCGATCCCACCGAGACGTCTGCCTGTCTGGGCGGCATGGCGGCATGTAACGCCTCCGGCGCCCGCAGCTACGCTTACGGCCCCATGCGCCCGCATATCACGGGACTCCACGTCGCGCTGGCTGATGGCGATTTGCTTGAGCTTCAGCGCGGCGAGGTTTTTGCCCAGGACCGTCACCTGTCGCTCGTGACGGCAGAGGGCCACACACTCGAGCTCGATCTTCCTGGCTACACCATGCCCAAGACCAAAAATGCTTCGGGCTATTTCGTTGCTGACGATATGGATGCCATCGATCTGTTTATCGGTGCGTGTGGCACAATCGGCGTCATCACCGAGCTCGAGATTGCCCTGCAGGCGGCGCCTGCGGTCGTTTGGGGCGTGAGCTGTTTCTTTGACAGCGAAGACAAGGCCGTGTCCTTTACCGATTCCGTGCGCCCCGTCCTGTCCCATGCGGCCGCCATCGAGTACTTCGATGCTGGTGCTCTGGATATTCTACGTCGCCAGCGCGAGCAGTCGACGGCGTTTGCCTCGCTGCCGGCGCTCGACAAAGAGGCCAAGGTCTGTGTCTACGTGGAGCTCGACTGCGATGACGAGGCCCAGGCGACCGAGGAACTGTACCACCTGGGATGGGTGCTCGAGTTTGCGGGTGGCCGCGACGATGCGACATGGGTCGCGCGCACCGAGGTTGATCGCGAGTGCCAGCGGTTCTTCCGCCATGCGGTCCCCGAGAGCGTCAATATGCTTATCGACGAGCGTCGCCGCACGGATCCCACCATTACCAAACTGGGTTCGGACATGTCGGTGCCCAATGCACGCCTTGCCGATGTCGTGGCCCTCTATCGCCGCACACTGGCCGAAAGCGGGCTTGAATCTGCTGCCTGGGGGCACATCGGTAACAACCATCTGCATGTGAACATCCTGCCGCGCGATGCGCAGGACTACCGTCGCGGTGGCGAGCTGTTTGCCCAGTGGGCTGCGGAGGTAACGGCTATGGGCGGTGCCGTTTCTGCCGAGCACGGCGTCGGCAAGATCAAGGCGGGCTTCTTAGAGACGATGTACGGTCACGAGGCCATGGTCGAGTCGGCGCGGCTCAAGCTCCAGCTCGATCCCGACGGGCAGCTGGGTCACGGCAACCTGTTTTCGGAGAAGCTCTTGGATGGGCTCGTCCAGAAAGGGGGCGCGTGAAGATGAGCGATTTCCATATGGTGGTGTGCGTCAAGGCCGTGCCGGGCAGCACCGAGGTCAAGATGGACCCCAAGACCAATACCATCGTGCGCGATGGCAAGCAGGCGGTCATTAATCCCTTTGATGCGAGCGCTTTGGAATGCGCGCTGGCGCTGAAGGACGACTTTATCGGCTTTGGCATGGATGTGCGCGTGACGGTTGTGTCGATGGGCATCCCCGCGACCGAGTCACTGCTACGCGACTGCATCGCTCGAGGCGCCGACGACGCGCTGCTGCTGACCGATCGCGCCTTTGCAGGTGCCGATACCCTAGCCACCACCTATGCCCTCAAGTGCGGCATCGAGGCGCTCGACGAGGACTTCGACCTGCTCATCTGCGGCAAGATGGCGGTGGATGGCGATACGGCCCAGATTGGTCCCGAGCTTGCCGGTGCCTTTGAGATTCCCTGTGTGACCGACGTGAGCTGCGTGCAAAGCGCAGGCTTTACGACGTGTGGCTCGCTGGCGCTCGTTCACGGATGCGATGCCGGCGAGGAGACGGTGTGTCTTGAGATGCCGTGCGCGATGACGACTGCCAAGGAGATTGGCCAGTTGCGTATGCCGAGTATTGCCGGTATTCGCGCGGCAGAGGAGGCGGACGTGTGCGCGGTCAGTGCCGCCGACGTGAACGCCGACCCCGCGCGTTGCGGCCTTGCCGGATCACCGACACAGGTCGTGCGATCGTTTGTGCCCGACCGCGACCAAACGTGCGAGGACGTTGACGGAACGGCGTCCGAGCAGGCGGCAAAGCTTGCCAAGATTATCGAGGGGATGGCATAGATGAGCGGACTGATTATCGATAGCGAAGCCTGTATCGGCTGCGGTCGCTGCGTTCGCGCCTGCGCCTCGGGCGGCATTGTGGTGGAGGGCGAGCATCCCAATCGCTGCGCCCGCGTGACCGAAGGCTGCATCTTGTGCGGCGGGTGCGTCGATGCCTGTCCCGTCAACGCTATCTCGATCGAGCGAGACGAAGCTGCCGGCGCGGCAGACCTTGATGCATATCGAGACATTTGGGTATTCGCGCAGACCGACGAGCACGATACGGTGAATCCCGTTGCCTATGAGCTCATGGGCAAGGGGCGCGAGCTTGCCGATGCTCGCGGCTGCCGTCTGGTGGCACTGATCGGCATGAGCCCCGAGGGCTCGCTCAGGGATCTCGAACACCTGGTTTGTGCCGGCGCGGACGAGGTCCTGGCCTGTCGCGACGAGCGCCTGCGCCAAAACGATGCGGAGGTCTACGCCCGCTTGATCTGCGATTTGGTAGCCGAACGCAAACCCGAGGCCATCTTATACGGTGCGACCGCTTTTGGTCGCGAACTGGCACCCGGCGTTGCCGTGCGCTTGCAGACGGGCCTTACGGCTGACTGCACCGTACTTTCGATGGATACGGAGACGGGACTGCTGCAACAGACGCGTCCGGCGTTTGGCGGCAACCTGATGGCCACCATCGTCTGCCCCAATCATCGTCCCCAGATGGCAACGGTTCGTCCCGGCATCTTTAAGGCGCCCGACTTTGACTACGACCGCTCTGGCACGATCACCCAGATATCGCTTGCGGATGATGCTAAGGCTCGTGTCGAGATTTCGATTCCCGCCGAGGAGTGGGGGCAGCAGGCTTCGATCGCCGATGCCGAGCGCCTGGTCGTGGTGGGTCGCGGCATTGGTTCCAAGAAAAACCTGCCGCTGATGCGAAGGCTCGCCGAGGCTCTGGGAGCCGAGCTTGGCTGCACGCGACCTGTCGTGGAGGCCGGCTGGTTAGAGTATCGCCATCAGATCGGCCAGACGGGCGTATCGGTTTCGCCCAAGCTTCTCGTGAGTATCGGTGTTTCGGGCGCCATCCAGCATCTTGCCGGCATCGGTGGGGCGGAGTGCATTATCGCCATCAACGAGGACCCAGATGCCCCCATTTTTGGTGCTGCCCAGTACAAGGTTGTCGGTGATGCCGTCGAGGTCGTCGAGGAGCTGCTGGCCCAGCTTGAGCGCTAGGCGCGCGCCAGCCAGTCGCGCATCTCGTCCTTTAGACGGCTCCAGGTTGCCTGCGTGGCGGGGTCGGTAAAGGGTCGCGTAATGCCAAAGGGCGCGTCGAGCAGGCGGTGGATATCGCCCTGTTCGCGCGCCAGCGCGCGGCTTGCCGGATAGACGAGCTCAAACATAAAGCAGATAAGCCCCACCAAGAAGTCGGCGGGCTCATCGCGCTCATCGCGTGCGACGCAGCGGTGCTCGTCAAAGGCGGCAAGTGTCGGCGACGAGAAACGGCTGCCGAGAAACGTCTTCTCGTCCACCTTGAGGATAGTGTCGACGGTGCTGTCGGCGATGGTGCGCATAATGTCCATCTTGTCACCATCGCGCACGATATCGCAGAAGCTCCGCGTGCGCACGTCGAGCCGCGCGGGTAGGCGGAAATCGCTGTGATAGGCAATGCTCGCTCGGATGAGCTCATCTTCTGCCGGGTCATCGATAAAGTCGCGGATGCTCGTTACGGCGGGTGCATCGGCGGGATTCTCGCCAAAGAGGACCTCGATGCCCAGCGCCGCATGGCTCATGCTCTCGGCGTCCTTAAAGGTGTCCCAGCGTCGCAGCTGCTCAAAGCGGCCCATATCGTGTAGCAGGCCGCAAAGCCATGCCAGGTCAATATCTTCTGACGACCAGCCCTGCTCGCGCGCTACGGCATCGCACGCCTCGGCCACGTGGTACGTATGCTCGATTTTGAGCGCGATGCGTGGGTTGGTGGCGTCGTAGGCATCGGTGTAGCTTTTGAAGGCCGCGCGCGCCCGGTCTCGATCGATAGCTGTCATAATGACTTCCTAAAAAGTTGTGTCTTTCGATCCGGTGGCAATTGTAGGTGAATTCGGTTGCTGTCGGATGATGATTCTGCCGTGTCGCTACATGCGGCTCGGAGACCTTGTCAGGATGAGAAGCGTATGGTGCTCAAAATCGTTAGAACCGTCTGGCCAGTGATGCTTACCTATGTTGCAATAGGCGCGCCGTGCGGAATGATCATGGGGCAGACGGGAATGGAACCCTGGATGGTTTTTGCTCTGAGCAGCACGTTTGTGACGGGCAGCGGCCAGTTTATGATCTGCAATCTTTGGCTGGCGGGTGTACCGGCACCTTCGATTATCGCGAGCGTTGCCGCCATCTCCTCGCGTTTTGCGCTTTACTCGGCATCGATCGCGCCGCATCTGAGGGGTGCCTCGAAGCGTCAGACGCTGGCTGTTGCCGCGACACTTACCGAGGAGGCATATGGCATCTCGCTTGCCAAGTTGGTTGAAGGGGAGGATTGGGGCCCGCGCGAGTCCTTTGTGCTCAACGCGATCCTCATCGCGACATGGGGCGTTTCGTGCACGATGGGCGCCGTTGTCGGCACTGTTGTCGATGTCCCCACCGCTATTGCGGGCTTTGTCTGCACATCGCTTTTTATCTGCCTGCTCTTTTCGCAGCGACTGTCGCGCGGCAACGTTGTCGCAGCGGTTTCGGGCGCGGTGTCCGTCGCCGTATGCAAGTTCTTGGGCCTCACGAATATTGCCGTGCCGGCAAGCGTCGTGGTCGGCATTGCCATTGCGCTGGCGTGCGATGCTGTATTTGACGGAAGAGGTGCCCGCGATGCCCGTTAACGAGTTCTTGGTTCTGTGGCTGTCGTCGTGGGCTGCTATCGCGTTCTTTCGCATCGCGCCGGCGTTCGCCTTGCGCGGGCGGACCCTGTCGCCCCGCATTACCGAGGCCCTGGGCTATATCCCGCCCGCTGCCTTTGCCGCGCTGGTCGCCAACGACTTGGTGAACCCCGGCGCGTTCGACGCGGGATTCTGGTCTGCCTTGGTTCCCTGGATTGCGGCCGCCGGCGTCGTGGCCGTGGCGGTCAAGACAAAATCGATGCTGTGGTGCTGCGTCTCGGGCATCGTGCTCTATATCGTCTTGAGCCTTATATAGGGCTGGCGTCGCGGGTGCCGAATCTCGTTCCATCCCAACTTGTAGAATTTTTCACCGAGCTGGTCTATTTCTTCTGGTACCATGGTCAAACTTTACTGTAGCAAAGCGTGACGTGGGCTTTTGTACCCCGTTAGCGGAAATGGGGGTTTCATGGCACAGGAAGCAACCGCCAACGAGCAAAAGAAATTCAAGGTCCCGCGCATCCCGGGCGACATCATGATCTATCCGATGATCGTCGGTCTTTTGCTCAACACCTTCTGCCCGCAGGTTTTTGAGATCGGCGGCTTCTTTACGGCTGCCTGCCGCGGTGGCTCCAATACCATCGTCGCCGCGATTCTGCTGTTTGTGGGCGCCGGCATCAGCTTTAAGTCCACGCCGGGCGCCATCAAGACCGGCATCGTCGTGCTAATTCCCAAGCTGGTCGTCGCAGCGACTCTCGGCCTAGGAGTGGCATATTTCTTTAACGACAACTTCCTGGGTCTGAGCTCCGTGTCTATCATCGGCGGCATTACGTTTTGCAACATGGCGCTCTATACGGGCATCATGGGCGAGTTCGGCGATGAGTCCGAGCAGGGCGCTGTCGGTATCCTGTTCTTTACGGCCGGCCCCGCCGTCACGATGATCATCCTCGGTGTCTCGGGTCTCGCCAATATCCCCGTCGGCACCATCATCGGATCCATCCTGCCGCTTGTTATCGGCATGGTCCTGGGCAACTTGTTCCCGTTTATCAAGAACCTGCTGGTCCCCGGCGCCAATCCCGCGATCGCTGTCATCGGATTTCAACTCGGTGCGTCCATGAGCCTGTCGAGCTTTATCACCGGCGGTATCTCGGGCATCCTGCTGGGCCTCATCACCCTCTTTATCGTTGGCCCCATCACCTTTGCCTTCGAGCGCTTGTGCGGCGGCAACGGCAAGGCCGCCGTTGCCTGCTCCACCATCGCCGGCACGGCTATGACCACGCCGGTTGCTCTTGCCGAGGTCGCGCCACGCTATGCCGAGCTTGCGCCCACCGCGTATGCGCAGATCGCCACCGCCGTCATCATCACGGCAATCATGGCCCCGATTCTGACCGGCTGGGTCGATAAGAAGTTCTGCCACGGCGAAGAGGATCTGTCGGTCGAAGGCGTCGAGGCTATTGAGGAGGCCGTCGCGACCGACATCGACGGCGAGTAATCGTCGACGCGAGTCAATCAAGCCGGCGTGTGCAATTCGCGCCGTATGGGCGCCCGAACGGTGGCTGTTCTGCAGTGACGTTCGGGCGCTCTGCTATGATTCCCTTTACCCCTGCGGAGAAAGGGGTGTTTGGCGCCTGGGCGCGACTCGGGCGATTCTGGCCACTTGGATATTGAAGGGAGGGCGTCTAGTGATTAAGGCACTCAAGATCGAGATATTCCTGCTGTGCATGATTATTCTTATCGGGCTTGCCGTACGAAGCCGTCGCTCCCTGTTCTCGAGCACCCAGCAGCTTTTGTTTAGCATGCTGGGCTACACGTCTGCTGCCTACATTTTCTTCGATATGATCTGGACGCTCTCGGACGGCGTAAGCACTCCTGTAGGCATCACGGCCAACTGGATTTCCAACGCGGTCTCGTTTTCGCTGTTCGCCATCGCGTGCCTCATTTGGTTTTTCTATTCCGAGACGATGCAGGGCTCACGGCTCCTGACCACGCCCTACAGGGTGGTACTTTTAACGTTGCCAACAGCATTGGTGGTCGTGCTGGCATTTACCAGCTACTGGACGCACGCTATGTTCTATATCGATGCACAGGGCGTATATCGTCGCGGCTTTGCTTATATGATCCAGCCCATCGTGAGCTACTGCTACGTCATATATACGTCCTTGCATGCCTTTATTCAGGCTCGAAAAGTCGAAAGCCTGCAAAAGAAGGCCATTTATCGCACCCTCGCCTTTTTTGCGGTTCCCGCTCTGGTGGGCGGTACCTTCCAGGTTTTGTTTTCGGTACCGGGCCTTTGCGTCGGTATAACGCTGAGCATCCTGCTGCTCTATATCGTCTATCAGGAGCAACTGATCTCTACTGACCCGTTGACTGGACTCAACAACCGCAACCGTTTTGAGACCTATATGCTGTCGCTCTTTTCAAATGTGGATCAGGCCGAAGATGTATATCTGCTTATGATGGACGCTGATGGCTTTAAGCAGATTAACGATCGCTATGGGCATGTGGAGGGCGACCACGCTCTTCAGGTCATATCCGCTGCGCTCAAAGAAGTCTGCTCGGCGTCTGGTGGCTTTATCGCACGCTATGGTGGCGATGAGTTCGTGGTGCTCCAAAAGGCAGCGGCGGAACAGGACATCATAGACCTGTGTTCGGCGATTGACGACGAGCTCGCTCGTGCCGAGGTGCCGTATGCGTTGCGGATGTCCATCGGTTACGCGCGGGTCGGCGATAGTGTCGATACCTGGCAAGACTTACTTCGCGCTGCCGATGCGGAGCTCTACCGCGTAAAGCGCGAGAAGAAGAAAGCCGGCGTTCAGATACGCTAGAAAAAAGGGGCGCACGACCGTTGCGA
>CABRWN010000042.1 GCA_902474645.1 uncultured Collinsella sp. | reverse complement strand
TGGAAAAAGCAGAAAACTATGATGGTGAAATTCCGCTTTTTTAAGTGTAACAATTCCAGTTTATAAAATTAAGAACGATGTTGGCAAGCCTCGAGGTGTCATCGGCGATGGACACGCGCTTCATGCTCTTCTATATGGCGACCTTAGCTCTCAGCTAATGAATTCAAGTTCAATCCTTCCTACGATGTGCTGTGTGCCGGCACGGTAGCCGGATCGTAGGAAGGATGCATGATGAATAAGCTCGAAAACGAAGTGCTGCTGAGCCGTCGCGCTGCACTGGGCGCATTCGCCACCGTCGCCTTGGGGACTGCCGGTCTTCTTGCCGGTTGTGGTAGCGATAAGGCGACCGTCACCGAGGACGCTGGTGATGGCGACAAGAAGGAAGAGGCGAAGAAGGAAGAGCAGTCTACGACTGACCTGGCGGTTGGTGCGACGGTGACCACGGCTGCCGGTCTTTCCGTCGTTGTCGATTCCGTCCAGCCCGGCCTCACAAATTATGACGGTTCGACCATGACGGGCATTCACGTCACGTACGTCAACAATGGCGATGAGGGCGCAGATTACAACATCTACGACTGGAAGGGCGAGGACGCCAACGGCGCTCAGCAGAATCAGGGTTACTACAGCGAGGGCTCCGATGAGCTACAGTCTGGTACCCTTGCCGCTGGTGGCTCTGTGGCGGGCAATATCTACTTTGATGGCGATATCAAGAAGGCACTGTATTTTGCCAACATGTTTGATAAGTCTGCCACTGCAAGCTGGGTGTTGGCCTAGCATGTCGCTACCGTTGCGCCGTATGGGAGGTGAAGTCGTATGCCCGATAAAAAGCTGACTGACGAGTTACTCAATGAGCTTCTCGACGCGCCAAACATCGATGGCTATATCAAAGAACACGACTTTGCCGCCCCGTCGCTTTCGAACTACCTGAAGCAGCTACTGCAGGAAAAGGGCTTGGAGCGCTCGCGCGTGGTTCGTATGGCCGATCTCAATGAGACCTTTGGGTATCAGATCTTTACCGGTGCGCGGCATCCGAGCCGCAATAAGGTGCTGCAGATTGCCTTTGCGATGGCGCTGACGCTCAAAGAAACCAACCGTGCGCTGACGGCTGCCGGGGTAAGCGTCCTTAACGGCAAGGACCGCTGCGATTATCATTTTTTGCATCGATCGCGGGTGCAGCCTCCAAAAGGTCAACGAGGAGCTGTATCGCTTTGGCGAGGAGACGGTGAGTTAGCGGCTGATATCTGAGCCGGCGGAGCTGCCGAACAACGATGCAAGCGAACGGGGCGCGGATGCCATGAGGTGTCTGCGCCCTGCGCTATGATGGAGCCTATGGATACTCAGACCCCAACATATTCCGATGACGAGCTGACCGCAGCGCTTGCCGAGCACCTGGCGTCGCTCGATCGCGACGACAGCTATCGCGTGGAGCGAGTACTTAAGCGCTCGTCCGTTGAAACAACCGAGCTCGTGTACTTTGAAGGAACCGGCGGTGGTTCGCTCGGCCCCTTTGTCCGTAAACGCATCGATGCTTCGGCTCAAATCGGAGGGGCATACGAGCGTCTGTTTGCCGCTCAGCGGGCAGGCAGGCGTTTTGAGCACCTGCCCAGAATCGTCGATTGTCGTCGTGTGGGCGACGAGCTCAACGTGGTTATGGAATACATCGAAGGGGAGACGCTCGGGGCGCTGGTGGACCGTCTGGGAGCCACCCCCGATTATGCGCGTGAATTGTATCCTGCCCTATGCGATGCCGTGGGCGAGCTCCACGCCGGTTTTGCAATGGCGGGGGAGACGTCGGCGCCGGTGATCCATCGTGACCTCAAGCCGTCGAATATCATCGTGACAGGTGCCAACTATACGCCTGATGACGGCCTGACATTTTCATCGCTGGTGATTATCGACTTGGGGATCGCTCGCGTATGGCGCGACGGCGCCGATGCCGACACCGTCAAGTTTGGGACACGGCCCTATGCGCCGCCCGAGCAGTATGGGTTTGGGCAGACGAGTGTGCGCAGCGACGTCTACGCGCTTGGCGCCCTGTTGTTCTTCTGCTTGACGGGAGTCGACCCTAAACCAGGGCTTGACATGCGCGAGCAATGCGAGGCGCGCGGCATTCCCACTCCACTTACCGATGCCGTCTGCATGTCGATGGCGCTCGACCCGGCCAAACGTTTTGCGAGTGCGGAAGCGTTGGGACGGGCGACGCACGCGGCATACGATCTGAGTCGCCCCGTGCGGCCTCCTGCGCCTGTCCGTACTCCGGCCTCGGAGACGGCGTTGACGCCCCAAGGGCTCCAGAACCCCGCAGGGCTTCCTAGGCCTGCCGCCTCCGCTGCATGCGGTCTGCTCTCTCGCGTTCCGGAGTCTCTGGGGCGCATTTGGAATACGCTCGTCTGCTTCTCGCTGCTTGTGTTCTTTGCCGGAAGCCACTTTGCCGTCTTTCACCCCACCGGAGCAAACCAAAGCTACCCGACGTGGCTTCTCATAATCGAGTATTTTTTCTTTGTCGATGGCCTTATGGTGCTTATGCATTTTGCGCTGCTCGATAAGCGCCGTCTTCGTCGGCGATTCGCACTGCTCGACAGCTATCGCGGCAAGAAGCTCGCGAAACTCTGGCTCAAGGCATTGGGTGTGCTGCTCCTATGCATGATCGTCATAGTCGCGGTTGCCAATGCGACCGGCGTCGTCGATGCCTCCGCTACCTAAAAGAAAAGGGCCCCATTGGGGCCCTTTGCAGTTGCACTTAGATGCGGTTCATCTGAGCGGCGACTTTGTTGTACCAGTCCTGCCACGTGGGTGGGCAGTACTTTTTGGCCGCAGCCGGGGTAAGGGTAGAGCCGTAGTTGGCGCCCAGATAGGCAACGTGAGCGGAGATGCCCTCGCTCCAGCTGCCAAAGCTGCGCCAGCCGCCGCCGCGGGCACTCCAGCCCCAGGCGTTGTAAGAATTGGCGCAATAAGCACCCTTGGTGCTCTCGATGCAGGCGATGGCGGGGGACCAACGGGGGTCGACACCGGTATTCCAAGCGGCGACGGCAAAGTTATAGCCCTGGCCTGCCATGGGGGAGCCGGCGAGATAATTGTCGATGCGGCTCGTCCACTCATTAATGAACGAATCGTAATCGGAGCTACCGGTATTGGCGTTGTTCACCGTGGTGTCGATGGTGGTGTTGGCGTTGTTGGCCTGGCTGCTGGAATTGCTGCCGCTTACGCCCTCGCCCGAGAGCTTCTCGGCGGCAGCGGCCTTATCGGCCTCAAGCTTGGCAAGCTCGGCGGCATTTTCCTGCTCGGCTTTTGCCTGCGCCTCGCTGCGGAGCTGCTGGGCCTGCGCCAGCGCGTCCTCGGCGTTTTTCTGCTCTGCCTCAAGCTGAGACTTGGCCTGCTGGAGCTCAGCCTTGTTCTGCTCGAGTTCGGTTTGCATGTTATTGAGCTCTTCGATCTCGTCGACGCTCGAGCTCGTGATCTGGTTGGTGTATTTGCAGGTCGTGATGAACTCACCCAGGCTCTGCGCGTTGACCAGGAAGCTCACGATGGGATTGGTGCCCTTCTGATACTTGTACAGATCGCGCATGGCGGAGCTTGCCTTGGCCTGCTGCTCGGGAAGCTTAGCCTCGATTTCCTCGATGCTTGCCTCATTGGAGTCAATCTGCTTTTGCAGGTCATCGAGTTTGGTGCGGGCGTCGTTGTAGGCGCTCGTTGCGGCTTCGATCTTCTGCTGGGCTGCGGAAAGCTGGTCCTGCGTTGCCTGCGAGGCGGCATACGCCGCAACGGGGGAGAGCATCGGCGTGGCCGTCAGCGCAACGGCGAGCGCGGCGCTTGTGATGATACGAGCCGGCTTCGACGCAATGAGCGCTGCGGTGCGATGATTCGAATGCTGCATCCAGTCCCTCTGCAATCAATCGTAGGTTATGGTTCGAACGGTATTCTACTACTGCTTTCGACCTCAACTTGAACCTTAAAGGTTCCAAAGGGTCAAGTTGAACTTGAGGCTTTGGCTTTGACCTGCAGTTATGATGAATTGTTGAGAAACCATAGAGTTCAACTTTAACGTTACGGGGGCCTGTTTAAGAGGGGTTTGGGGCTGTAAAAGCTATCTCAACGTGGGGTTTTACAACTACAGCGTGCCCTCCTGGCGAGCCTGCTCAATCTCTTCGAGCGCCTCGGCGGGGGTGAACGAACAGGTGCCGTCGCCGAGTTTGACTACCTGGATATCGTCGCCGATATGGACCTCTCCGCCCTTTAGTACCACGCCGAAAACGCCCTCGTGGGGAAAGATGCAGTCGCCGGCTAGATAGTAGATGGCACAGCGTGTGTGGCAGACCTTGCCGATCTGACTGATTTCGACAAGCACCTCGCTGCCAAGCTTGAGCTGCGTGCCCAAGGGGAGCGAGAGCAGGTTGATGCCCCGGGTTGTGAAGTTCTCTCCAAAGTCACCCTCGTGTACGTCGAGCCCGCGTGCCTGCGCCGTCTGGATGGACTCCGCGGCTAAAAAAGAGACCTGGCGGTGCCAATGTCCGGCGTGCGCATCGGTAGCGAGGCCAAATTGCTCGATGACGGTGTCGCGTCCATCGGCGACGGGCGACTTGCGAGTGCCTTTGTGCTCCGACGTGTTGATTGAGACGATACGAGCAGGCCCGTTGTAAGCATCGTTTGCGGTGCGTAGGGGAGCTGCCGTCCGGGCACGATCCGCAAGTTCGCGCTTGGCGGCGTCAATGATGGGGTTGTTGATCGGATGAGCCTGGGGCACGGTGCACCTTTCGACGGGGCGGGCAACATGTTGAATCCTACAACAATGGTAGGTTCATTGCCCATTGTCATACAACGGTGAGCGCCGCCTTCGTGCTGGACGATTGCGTCGATTGCCATAGATACGGTGGAGCTTTGGGCGCCGGCGGCTTGGCACGCTAGAATAAATCAGTTGCGCAAAGACCGCCCGTTGTGTGGGCAGTTCATGATAGGAAGTTTCCATGGCATTGCAATTTACAGAGCGCGAGTTCATTCCCGTGCTGCTCGGTGGCGACATTAACGCCTATTCGGTGGCGCGCGCCTTCTACGAGGAGTACCAGGTCAAGAGTCTGGTCTTTGGCAAGTACCAGACGGGTCCCGCGTACCGCAGCCAGATTATCGACTACACGCCCAACGTGGATATCGACACCATGCCCGTGATGCTCAAAACCGTCAACGGCATTGCCCAAGCGCATGCCGACAAGACGATTGTCCTTGTGGGCTGTGGCGACAACTACGTTGCCCTCGTGGCTCAGGCCAAGGATGCCCATGAGCTGGCGGATAACATCGTCGCTCCCTACGCGCCCTACAGCATGCTCGAGCAGTGCCAGAAGAAGGAGATCTTCTACGAGCTGTGCGAGAAGCATGGCGTGCCTTATCCGCATACCTTTACCTTCACCATGGCGATGCTGAACGACCAAGGCGAGGCACCTGCCGAGGTGCTCGACCAGATCGATTTTCCCTACCCGATGATTCTGAAGCCTTCTGACGGCATCATGTGGTGGCAGCACGAGTTCGAGGGCCAGAAGAAGGCCTATGAGATTGCCGACCGCGCCGAGCTGGAACAGGTCATTCGCGATTCGTATGCCAGCGGCTACACCGACGATCTGATCTTGCAGGATCGCGTGCCCGGCAACGACGAGTACATGCGCGTGCTCACCAGCTATTCCGACCGCAACGGCAAGGTGCGCATGATGTGCCTGGGTCACGTACTGCTCGAGGAGCATCAGCCCCACGGTGTCGGTAACCATGCCTGTATCATCACCGAGCCCAATGACGAGCTCATGGGCGGCGTGCGCAAGCTGCTCGAGGACCTTCACTTTGTGGGCTATTCCAACTTTGACGTTAAGTACGACGAGCGCGACGGCTCGTTTAAGTTCTTCGATTTCAACACGCGCCAGGGCCGCAGCAACTACTACGTCACCAACAGTGGCTTTAACGTTGCCAAGTATGTGGTGGACGAGTATGTGTTCAACCGCCCGTTTGAGCCGGAGTTTGTGACGGCGCAGGACGAGGCACTGTGGATGGTCGTCCCCATGGGCGTCGTCGACAAGTACGTCAAGGATCCCGAGCTGCGCGCTAAGGTGCATCGCCTGGACAAGGAAGGCAAGGGCGCCGACCCTTCGTTTATGAAGGGCGACTTTGTCTTTAACCGCTGGCTGCGCATGTGGCACACTAAGCTGCGCCACTTTAAGCTGTTCAAGACGTATTACAAGTAGATGAGTGCGGCGCCCGTCCGGTTTACATCGGGCGGGCGCGGGTATGATACGCGCAATTGCGCAAGCGTCACCAAGGAGGCGGCGATGGAAAAGCTGGGAGTTATCGGCGGCATGGGCGCCGAGGCCACGTCGTATTACTACGACCAGGTGGTGCGTCATACGGCTGCTGCCTGCGATCAGGAACATATCGACATGGCGGTGCTCTCCAAATCGACCATGCCCGACCGCACGCTGGCCATTAAGACCGGCGAGCATGCCAAGCTGCTGGCGACCATGAAAGAGTGTGCCCAGGCACTCGAGTCGCTGGGCTGTGCGCACATTGCCATTCCCTGCAACACGTCGCACTACTTCTACGACCAGATCCAGTCGTTTACGAAGGTGCCGATTATCCATATGCCGCGTGAGTCGGTGCGCTATGCTCTGGCCGGTGCGGTGATGGGGGAGTGCGAGTTCGATCCCAACCTGAGTATGCCGGCCGAGCCGGTGCACAAGATTGGCATTATGGGAACCGATGGCACCGTGGGCGCGGGCGTCTACGGCCGCGAATGTAAGGCTGCGGGTGTTGAGGTTGTCTATCCCAGCGAGAAACGTCAGAACGATGTGATGTCGCTTATCTACGATGATGTGAAGGCCGGACGTGAGCCCGATATGGATAAGTTCGACCGCGTGATGTGGGAGTTCGCCCGTAGCGGCTGCGACCGCGTCATTCTGGCCTGCACCGAGCTCTCGGTGCTGCAAAAGTACCGAGAGATGCCCGAGATCACCCTCGACGCCATGGATGTCCTGGTGCGCGAATCCATCATCCGCAGCGGCGTCCCCTACCGCCTCTAGCTTCCGACCCGCCAAAAAGGGACAGGTTTATTTTGGTAGGTTTTATCTGGTGAAACAGTAAAGGCCTCGGCTCGTTTGGTGCGAGCCGAGGCCTTTTGCGTTGGACGGTTGCTGTCGGTGGTGAACTAGAACAGGAAGCCGATGGCGATGAGGGCGATGCTGACGATGAGCGCGGCGATGTCCAGGCCCTTGATGGGGTAGCGCTTGTACGAGCTGGCGCGCGTACGCAGATAGAAGCCGCGCTGTTCTGCCGCCAAGGCTGTGGCATCGGTCTTGCCCACGCTCGAGATGAGCAGCGGCACGCACAGTGGCAGCATGAGCTTAAGCTTCTTGATGGGGTTCTTGGTGTCGTACTCGACGCCGCGTGCGGTCTGCGCCTCCATGATGGCGTTCATCTCCTGACCAAACACCGGCACAAAGCGCAGCGCCGTGGTAAAGGTGAAGGCATAGCGATACGGTACGTGCAGCACCTCGACGCAGGCGTTGGCAAGGTCGTTGAGCTTGGTCACCATGAGCATGAGGATGAGTGGTAGCGCCACACCCAGCAGGCGCAGGCAGGCCTTTGATCCTGTGATGAGGCCCGTGTCGGTGATAAAGCCCCACACCACGTTGCCATCGCGCATAAAGGCCAGCTGGAGCACCAGCATGATAAGCGCGAGCGGAATCAGCAACTTGAGCAGCGAGAACAGACGGTTGACGACGCCGGCATAGGCACCCAGCGCAAGGGTGAGTGCCAAAAAGCCTAGCAGCGCCACGTAGGAGTCGGACAAGAAGATGCCGACGATGATGGCGGCGGCGAGGCCCAGTTTGACGACGGGGTTCAGGTGATGCAGCAGCGTATCGCCCGGCATGTAGTCGATGACGTTAACCACGGTGGATCATCTCCTTGGTAATTCGAACGACATCGGTGACCTCGCTCACCTGCGCAAAAGCGGGCGAGACGGAAGATGCCAGACGGCGCGAGAGTTCAATAACCTGGGGAGGCTCCACGTAGGCACGCCGCATGAGATCGATGTTCGAGAATAGCTCGTGCGTGCGGCCGCGGTCGAGGATGCGACCGTCGGCCATTACCACAATGCGCTCGGCAAAATCCGAGACGACTTCCATATCGTGGCAGACCATGATGACGGCGCAACCGCGCTCGGCCATGGTGCGCACCGTTTCCATGACGGTCATGCACTCGCGGTAATCAAGGCCGCTCGTGGGCTCGTCGAGCACGACGATCTTGGGCTCAACCACTACGACGGAGGCAAGCGCCACCATTTGTCGCTGACCGCGCGAGAGCGAGAAGGGCGCCTCGTCGGCCGGCAAGCCAAAGCGGTCGATGACGAGCTGGGCGCGGCGCAGCGCCTCGGCACGGTCGATGCCGGCAAGCTCCAGGCCAAAGGCGACCTCGTCGAGCACGGTGTCCTTGCAGATCTGGCGGTCGGGGTTTTGGAAGAGGGTCGCGACCTCGCGAGCGATGCGGCTCGTGGGAACGGCTGCGTTATCCAGTCCCGTGACGCGCACGCTGCCCGAGGCGGGCTTAAGCAGGCCTGTGAGCAGTTTGGTGAGTGTGGTCTTGCCGGCGCCGTTTTGGCCGACGATGCCCACAAGCTCGCCAGGATAGAGCGTCAGGCTAAGGTCGTGTACGGCGGCTCCGCCATTGGGATAGGCAAACTCAACATGGTCGAAGGTGAGTACGGGTTCGGCGTCCTTGGCATGAGGGCGCAACGACGGTGCATGCGGGGAACCGGCGGGCGCCTGGGCTTCGATAGCCGCGCGTGCGGGGTCGACGATGCCCGAAATCAGGCGCTCGGCCTCGTCGACATCCAAGCAAGGGGTACCGCTTACTAGACCATCGGTTTCGAGGCTATTGAAGATACGCGTGACGCGAGGGCAGTCGACGCCGATGGCACGAAGCTCGTCGGTATGCGCGAAGACCTCGTGTGGCTCGCCCTGCAGCGCGATTTCGCCATGGTTGAGCACGAGCACGCGGTTGCAGTACTCCGAGAGCAGGGCGACCTTTTGCTCAACGACGACGATGGTGATTCCAAGTGCGCGGTTTGCCTCACGCAGCGTCTCGAAGACCAACGTGGAGCTGGCGGGGTCGAGTGCCGCGGTGGGCTCGTCGAGAACCAAGACGCGCGGGTGCATGGCGAGGATGGCGGCGATGGCTATCTTTTGCTTCTGTCCGCCCGAGAGCGTGGCGATCTCGCGGTCGCGCAGGTCGCTGATGTCGACGGTCTCGAGTGTTTCGCTCACGCGCTGTTCGATCTGGTCGTGGGGAACGCCAAAGTTCTCGAGGCCAAAGAGCATCTCGTCCTCGACGACCGAAGCGACCATCTGCGTGTCGATATCCTGCAGCACACTGCCGACGATTTGCGACACGTCGGTGAGCGAGACTTCGCAGGTGTCGTGGCCGTCAACCATGACGGACCCAAAGAACGTGCCGGTGTAGTGGTGGGGCACGGCGCCCGACAGGCAGGCGGCAAGCGTGGACTTGCCGGCGCCGGAGGGCCCGATGATGCCGATGAAATCTCCCTTGTTCACGCTGAGCGAAATGTGGCTGAGCGCCTGCTCGGTCTGCGTGCCATAGGAGAACGAGACATCGTCGACGTTGATGATCGTTTCCATGGATACCTTTCATAGTCATTGGGGACAGTCTTTGGTGGTGAAGCACGGAGACGGCTTTACGAGGGGCCCCAGGTTGGCGCGAAAGAGGAGCGAAGCGTACTTGGGTACGCGAGCGACGAATGAACGCCAAGATGGGGTGGCTCATAAAGCCGAGCGGGTTAGTTGAGCTTCAGGGCCTTCTGGATGGGCAAGTAGAGGGCGCCGACCAGAATGGCGTTAAAGACGGCGGTCATGGCAACGACGGGCAGCATGGCGGCGGCGAGCTCGCCGACCACGCCGAGCATGGCCATCTTGATGACCATGAAGATGACGCCGGAGACAAAGGTGGTCAGGAAGGTTGCGACAATGGCGATGGCGGGCTTGACTTGACCGTTCTTGCCGGCGGCGTTGACGATGCCGGCCATGAGCATGGCGGCGATGCCCTCGGCGGCAAAATCAACGAACGGCGAAGTGGTGGTGATCTGGATCCCGGCAGCCGAGATGAGGCCAATGACGAGCGCCTGGCCGATGTTGGGGCGAACGACCAGGATGGTGAGGCAGAAGGCCGAGATGATGAACTCGGGGCTGATCATGCCGCCCGAGATGCCCGAGATGGCCTTGCCGACGGTGAAGTTGAGGATGAAGCCGGCGGCGAGCAGGATGGCAAGCAGGACGAGGGCGCGGACATCGAGTTTGCCACGGTCGGCGGTCTGGACGGTGCGGGGCTGGGTGGCGGTGGTGTTCTGAGACATGGTGAAAATCCTTTCGGAATGGGAGTGCAAGAGAAAAGCGGAGGCGCGTGATGCGAATGCGATCGGGCTCGAGATAGAAAAAGGCCCCCGGTCGAAACCGGAGGCCTTCCAATCACCTAGAGCGCAAAAACAGGCGTGAGGGACTCACTGTCGACCGATCGTATTCGCATCACACCACCACCAGTTGTTGAGAGACTTCATCGTGTTCTTCATGTTGGTGGCTCCTTTCGTGATGCCGTGACGCGGTCGCACCTAGTTGCTGTTGCGCTGCACTATAGCACAGCGAAGTGTGTGCGGGGAAATCTTTTTTGAAAAGATTTCAGGCGGGTTTCCCGCCGGTCAAAAGAGCGGGCTGAGCGGGCGAGGTTGCCATTGCTGCCTTGCCCGCTCAGCTAAGACGTTACTCCTTATTGCGACGGTAGAGGAAGTAACCGCCCGCGGAGATGACGGCAACGCCAGCGATGGCGAATGCGGCCACCATGCGGCCATCAAAACGATCGCCAGTGGTGGGCAGGCCGCCCTTGGTGTTCGTCTTGTTGGTGGTTACCGTGGTCGTGGTGTCGGACTTGCCAGGCTTCTCGGGCTTGGTGGTGGGCTGCTCGGGCTTAGCGGGCTGCTCGGGGGTACCGGGCTGCTCGGGAGTGCCAGGCTGCTCAGGAGTGCCGGGCTGATCCGGGGTGACCGGATCGGTGGCAAGAGCATCCTTGGCGTAGGTGATGGACACCTTGAGGCCGTTGGTCTCGGTGTTCAGGTCGCTTGGGGTGAAGGGCTGGTCGAAGTTTTCGGCCTTCTGATAGGCGCGCATCTCCTGGAGCAGGGCCTTGCACTTCTTGTAGGTGTTCTCGGTAGCAGCCTTGCCGGCCTTGTTGGCCAGGGCAGTGCGGCCCTCGGTGGTCGTCTCGGCCAGCATGGCGGCGTCAACTTCCTTGTTCTGCTCGATGAGCTCGTTCTGGAGCGCATCGAGGTAGGCGCGGACGCTGGTGGCGAATTGTGCGCGGTTCGCGAAGCAAAGCGAGTTGATGTCCATCAGGACGTAGTTAATGGAGTTCTCGGGCTCCTCGTTGTTCACGATGTCCGTCTCGCTGCAGTGACCATAATCAACGGTCTGGTCGCTGAAGTAGGGGCTGACTTCGGTCATCAGAGCGGAGTATAGCGGGATAGCGACGGAGAACTCGGCGCAGGAGAGCATCTCCCACTGGATGGTTGCAACCTCGGGGTCATAGCCCTTTCGAATCTGGAAGAGGTTGGCCTCGGCGTTGCGGTCGGAACCGATGCTGCTGACACCGTCAGTATTGGCATTAAGGCCGGGGACTTTTTCACCGCGGTTGCCGAAGGCGCGAATCAGCTCAAACGTGTTCCAGTCGGACTTGCTGGGCTGGAAGAACAGCGGCTGCATCTCATGAACCATGGCACCGAGCGTGACGTCATTCTTGTCCTTGTCCTTGACGATCTCGTAGTCGGTGCCCTCGGTCAGCGGAGCCATAAAGTAGTCGCGGCCCTGGATATAACGCGCCCAAGAGCCCATGCCCGTATTGTTGATAGATGCACCGTAGGTCTGGGCAACATCGAACTGTCCGTCTTCAAAGTACTTGGCGAAGCCCTTCTCTTCGGGCATAGTCTTGATCCCCTCAGAGTGGAGGCAGTTCTCAGGATCGTCAAGATTGACCTGGAAATTGAGGTTACTAATGTTGGGGTTGACCGAAGCGACGTCGTCGGTCAGCTTCATAGCGATCCACTGATGGCCGGAAAGCGCGGCGAACAGCCAGGTCTCGGTGCTGTCGGCGATGATGATCTGGTCGTTGGAGCAGACGCCCTGCTCGTCGATCAGGCTGCCGATGAGCTCGACGCCCTCGCGGGCCGTGGCACTCTCGCCCAGGATGACGCTGGCATAGCTGTACTCGCCAATGCCAGTCTCCTCGGTGATGGGATCGGCCTCTTCGGCCTTCTCGTTATAGGAGGTGCTCAGCGTGGCAGAGCAGGAAACGCCCTTCTCGTTGATGCCAGCCTCGGAATATGCGTCGTAGCGATCTTCCCACTGCGAGGGGTTGTCGCGAACGAAGGTGTAGCGGTAGGTTGCGCCCTTGGACTTGTACTCAAAACCGGATTCAACCGATGTGTACTCGTTGCCGTCCTTGTGTGCGGGCTCAATGCCAAAGTGCTTGACATAGCGCGGACCGAAGTCCTCGGAACGGCCGTAGTACGTGTTGCCGTCTGCCGTAAGCTTGCTGCCCATGTAGATCTGGGTGCAGGCGAGCGCCGAAGTCGGCATGGCCATGATGGCCGCTGCTCCAAACGCAAGGCCGCAGCCGAGCTTTTTGAGCGTGTTGACAGGATGAGTAAACCTCATGATCCCTCCCAACCGTTGAAACCCCGCAGAACCGTGCAGGATTTCAGCTAATAAATGGCTCTTCGGTGGTTTCTGTGGGAGAGATTCCG
>CABRWN010000041.1 GCA_902474645.1 uncultured Collinsella sp. | reverse complement strand
GTCGCTTAATAAATAATTATCTTGATTGATAAGAGTTTATCATCCATCATTCGGCGAACGGCAAGATAAAGCCGCCGAGGCTTATATCCACGACGGCATTACCCGGCGCTATCGACAAACGAGATGAATCCTACTCGCGTCGAAATGCATGCGCAGGGTCTCTCCCGCTTGCGGCAGCTCGTCGACAGGCACACTCACCTTGTTGACCTTCCACTGCAAGCGCGTCGGCGCATCGGCACGCGGCACGTCCAGCAGCACCAGGCGCTCAAAACGCGAATCGCTCACTCGGGCCACATGCAGGTCATAGCTGTTGCGGCCCCGCTCAGCGCGATTGTCAACATGGAAGTAGCTTGCGCGAATGCCAAGGTACGCCACATTATCGGGAACCTCGCGACCCACATTAAAGGTCATGCCCCAGTCGAGGGCCTCAACTTCTTCGTCGCCGATCTTGCGCGCCCGGCTTGTGTTCTTGCAGCCCGTTAGGCGCAGCGCCGCCAGCGTCTGCGGGCGGCGGACCACGTCCTCAATGGAGCCGATCTCCTCAACATGCCCGTCGTGCATCACGCAGATACGCTGGCACAAGCGGCACGCTTCATCGATGTCGTGGCTCACGTAGAGCACGGTACGGTTACAAACGTCGAACAGGTCGAGCATGTTCTGCTCAAGGGCGCTTTTGAGGTACGCATCGAGCGCGCTCATGGGCTCGTCGAACATAAAGATGCCCGGATGCGCCGCCACCATGCGCGCAAGCGCCACACGTTGCTGCTGCCCGCCCGAAAGGCGCGCGGGATAGCGGTCGGCAAAATCGGCTAGACCGAAAATGCTCAGATAGCGCTCGGCGAGCTTTTTGCGCGCGGCGGCGTCGCCCGCATCCTTTACACCGGCGCAAACGTTATCGGCCACCGTCATATTGGGAAACAGCTGATAGTTTTGGAACAATAGGGCGCATTTTCGCTCCTGGGGCGACAGGTTGATGCCCGCGGCCGAGTCAAAAAAGGTCACGCCGTTGACGACGATCTTGCCCTCGTCGGGCGTCTCCACGCCGGCAATGCAGCGCAAGGTGCAGCTCTTGCCGCATCCGGAGGCTCCGAGCAGCGCCACACGCTCCTCGCCGGCCTCAAGCTGCATGTCGAGGGTAAAGCCGGGATAGCGCTTTTTGATATCCAGAACGAGCGACATGGCCTATCGACCTCCCTGTAATGCGGCATCATCGCGCATGAGCTCGGCCAATGCCTCGCGATCGATACGCAAGGCATCGCCGCCCGCCGGGTCGAGCGAATCGCCCTGTCCGGCGAGATCTTTGGCCTGTTTGCGCTCCGCACGGGAAAGGCCCCGCTCGCGATACTTTTGCGAATGCGCGGTGTACATGTTGATGAACAGGATGACCAGAAAACTAAACACGATCACAACGGCGACCCAAAAAAGGGC
The DNA here is from genome assembly GCA_902474645.1 of uncultured Collinsella sp. Classification (GTDB taxonomy): domain Bacteria; phylum Actinomycetota; class Coriobacteriia; order Coriobacteriales; family Coriobacteriaceae; genus Collinsella. The sequence continues at coordinate 11,491 of CABRWN010000041.1, read as the reverse complement.
CACCGACGTGTTGCCGCCCATCCACTCAAAGTAGATGGCGATGGGAATGGTCTGCGTAATGCCGGCATAGTTGCCCGCAAAGAACAGCGTGCAGCCAAACTCGCCCATCGCGCGAGCAAAGGCGAGTACCGTGCCGGCGGCGATGGAGGGCCAACCAAGCGGCATCATAAGCTTGGTAAAGATGCGTCGCTCGGACCAGCCCAACGTGCGCGCTGCATCGAGCATTTGCGTGTCGAGGCTCTCAAAAGCTCCGAGTGCCGTACGATAGACGAGCGGGAACGACACCACCACGGCAGAGATCACCGCCGCCGGCCACGTAAAGACGATCGAGACGCCGTGCGCGATAAGCCACTGGCCCACCCCGGTCGAGCGGCCAAACAGCATGAGGAGCAGAAAGCCGCAAACCGTGGGCGGCAGCACCATGGGGATGGTAAAGACCGAGTCGAGCAAGCCCTTGATGCGACTCGAGGTACCCATAGTCTTCCACGCGGCAAACAGGCCCAGCGCAAAGGAGATCAGCAGGGCAAGGCCGCTCGTTTTTATGGACACCCAAAACGGTCGATAGTCGATGTCGCCTAAAAAGGGGGCCAGTGAGGTCAAGGGCCCCTGCTCATTCCGCAACACGACAGACGATGCTTCTACCATTTGAGCGCTATCAAGCCAACGCGCGCCGCCCTTGGCATCACCCGAGGCTGATGCAATCACCACATAGCGGTCCCCATCCGCACCGCGCTCGTCAAAGCCATAGGTATACCCACCGGCATCAAACGTTGTTTCCGCCGTGACATACCAAGGAAGATCCACGTCCCCTAACTGCGCACCCCCCATGCAGTTTGCGCTGTCGAGCTTACAGACGAGGGCCTTGAGACCCGATACGCACTCGTTGTCCTGCGGATCCAATCCATACTTCTCGACCGCCTTGGGCGATATCCACACCACAACGCGATCGGCAGCAGGCGCCACTACAAGGTCCACGTCCTCGTCAACGGGAAACCGGTAGCCTTCAGGCTGGCCCTCCATGGTACGGGCGGTCCCCTTGGCCAACCGCTCAAAACCCTCGATCCCATAGGAAAGCCCATGAGCGGTCGCAGCAACCTGGGCCCCGTCCTCAGTGTCCCCAGCAAACGCAAACCCCGGCACCCAGCAAAGCGCGAAGATCAAAGCACAGGCGACAAGCATGCGGAATCTATTAAGCACGAAAAGCTCCAAGCGAATACGAGGACGGAGTGAAACACAAAACGATGGAATTATCGCGCCAAGCCGCACTACGCGGAAAGCTCAAAGCCGTACTTAGCCCAAATCTTCTGAGCCTTCTTGTTGGACAGGCAAAAGTCGATGAACGCCTTGGCTTCGTCGGCATGCTCGGAGCTCTCGGCAACGGCACCAGGGTACACGATGGGCTTGTGTGAATCCTCGGGGCACACGAAGGCCTCCTCGATGCCGTCGTAGCGGAAGATATCGGAGCTGTAGACAAAACCGGCTACGCAGTCGCCCGTAGAGACGTAAGACGCAGCGGTGCCGACCTTATCGGCCAGGGCCACCTTGTCGGCGAGTTCGGGCGCATACTCGCCGTCTTCACCCTCGGTGCCGGTGTAGAGGCCCACGGAGGCCAGGGCCTGGTTGGCGTACTTGCCGGCAGGAACGGTCTTGGCGTCGCCAATGGCGATCTTGCCGTCCAGATTCGCGACGTCGGCGATGGCCTCGACCTTGGTGTCGGAGCCCTCGGCGCGAATGATCACGAGGTCGTTGACGAACATGTCCTCACGCGTATCGGCGTCGACGAGTTCGGCGGTCTCAGCGTCATCCATGGTGCCCTTGGAAGCGGTGATAAGCACGTCGACGGCGGCACCGGCACGCATCTGCTCAACGAGGTCGCCGGAGGCCTTAAACTGCGTGTCGGCAAAGGTGGTGCCGGTCTGGTCGGTATAGAGCTCCTGAACCTCGGGAAGCGCCTTCTCGAGCGAGTTAGCGGCGAAGACCTGCAGTTCAACAGCCTTCTTCTTAGAGGAAGACCTGGCTGAGCCGGTATCGGAACCAGCGGGCTCGGACGTCTAGATAACCGAGCAGCCGGCAAGGCCAAGGCCGGCGGCAGCGGCAGCAGAAAGCGAGACAAAACCGCGGCGAGAAACCATATCGAACATATTCAACCCTTTCGGACGTTTTGCCCGGGTACCCCACCGCGGGCTTTAATCTGCAATCAGATTATACTTCTGCGAGAATAATGATAGTGAGAAATTATTCTCGTCAGAGAATATAGTTTCGAGTTACCGTGCACCTCGGCGTCGCTTCGGCGGAAAACAAAAGCGGAGCAGCCGTTCAGGTCGCCCCGCCGCAGGTAAACCACCTAGTTGGTATGTCCGCCGCCCGCTGTCATCTGAGCCGCATGCTCCAGCTGGTCCGCTATGGCCTCCCAGCTTTCGCGGGCGGCCTTCGTAGAACCGGGAAAGTTTACGACAAGTGTATGACCTCGTTGCATGCAAATAGCACGCGAGAGCATAGCGCGGCGCGTCTTGGTCATCGAGTACGCGCGAATCGCCTCGGCAATACCCGGCACATCACGGTCGCAGACGGCATGCGTCGCCTCGGGCGTCACGTCGCGCATCGAAAGCCCCGTGCCGCCGCAGGTGAGCACGACATTGGCGTGGCACTCATCGGCGGCTTCCGCAATGGCATCACCAATCTCGCTGACGTCGTCGCGCACCACCACATGTGAGGCGACCGTCCATCCCTGCGCCTCGATAAGTTCCTCGAGTGCGGCTCCAGCCTCGTCCTGAGCAAGATCGCGCGTGTCCGAGCACGTCACAATCGAAATCTTCAGCTCCATAGTCTTCCTCCTACAGCACCGTTCCCTCGGGCAGGTCGACACGCACGACATCCACGACGTCGCCCGCCTTGAGCTCGCACGGTCCTTCGTCAATACGCAGCAGGCAATTGGCCCGCTGCATCGTGCCGAGCAGCGCCGAATTCTGCGTCTTAGCCTCGGTCACCAACAGCTCACCGGTCTCGGGGTCGCGCAAAACCGTGGCGCGACCGAAGAAGCGGCGATGCTGTCGCTTTTTAACGCTATGCGTGAGCGTCGCCTGCTGCACGGGACGCGCACCTTCGGCAAAGCCGCGCATCTTGCGGATTGCGGGTCGGGCGAGCATCTCAAAGCCCACATACGCCGCCGCGGGATTGCCCGAAAGCCCCAAATACGGCTTGCCCCCAAGCAGGCCAAACGTGATGGCCTTGCCGGGGCGCATCGAGATGCGATCGAACAGCACCTCGCCCTCGCGCTGGACCAACGCCGTCACGTAGTCGTAATCGCCCGCCGAGGCGCCACCACTCGTAATGACAAAATCGCACTCCTGCACGGCGCGATGCACCAGCTCGGCAATCGCCTGCTCATCATCGGGCGCAATGCCGTAGAACACGGGCTCGGCGCCGGCATCGAGTGCCTCGGCCATCAGCGCCGAGGAGTTGGAATCGCGAATCTGACCGCGCGCCGGTACCTTACTCGGTGCGACCAGTTCCGTGCCCAGCGAGATGATGCCCACACGTGGGACAGCGTGCACCATCACACTCGCATCCCGGACGCTCGCCAGCAAGCCGGCGCCGGCCGGAGCAACAACCTCGCCAGCGCGCATCACGACGTCGCCGGCATGGGCTTCCTCAGCAGCCGAGCGAACGTTCTCCCCCACCTTGGCCGGCGCCGAGAACCTCACACGCGAGTCCTCGTTGCCGTCACCGTCGAGCACATCGACGATCTCGTATTTCACCACGGCATCGGCACCTTCGGGTACCGGCGCGCCCGTCATGATGCGGACCGTCTCGTCCGGGCCAAGAGCGCCCTCAAACACATGGCCCGCGGCCTCGTGTCCGATAACGTCGAGCGTCACCGGCACCTCGCCAGATGCCTGCGCCAAGTCCGCCGAGCGCACGGCATATCCGTCCATAGCGCTGTTGGCAAACGGCGAGATGTCGATATCGGCCACCGCGTCCTCGGCCAAGGGAAAACCAGCTGCCTGCCACACGGGAATCTCGATGAGATCCGTCGGAGCAACGTGCGACAGAACAATCGATTGCGCATCCTCCAGCGGTATGAGTTTCTCTGCCATATGCACCTCTTAATGCCACGGCGCACAACAGGGGCGCCGATTCTTTATGCTTGTCTCAGTATAATCCCCCGACGCACGACCGCGACTCGGCCTGTACCCGCAAATACACCTGTCGGTTGCAGGCCGCGAAACAGAATGGAAACCAGCCCACCGGCTCGTCGCGTTTACCGCGTTTTATAATGCTTGCGTTGCAACCTAAAAGAGGAACGTATGGCTCATAACGACAAACCCGAAAGCGCAAACGAAGCGCAGGATCATTCCCAGCCGCTCGACGAAGGCGGTTTTTTCTCCCTGAACGACGTCATCACGGCAGGCAGGCATCAGCTCACCCGCTCTGAGCATCTCTTGGCTGCCGACACGCGCCGCGACGCCCGCAACCTACTCGCGAGCGCCAAGTTGCTCGCACTCGTCGTCATCGTCTCGCTTGCCATGGGCGTTGCCGCTTGGGCGTTTTTGGCCTCGCTGAATATCGCGACCGATTATCGCGAGCACCATGCGTGGATTTACGCGCTGCTTCCCGTTGTGGGCGTTGCCACCGCATGGGTGTACAAAAACCACGGTCTTGCCGCCAAACGCGGTAACAACCTGGTCATCGACTCCGCTCTGGGCACACGCCTCATCCATATGCGCATGGCCGTCCTCACCTTCGTCTGCTCCACGCTCACGCACCTAACGGGCGGATCGGCCGGTCGCGAGGGAGCCGCGGTGCAGATTGGCGGCACCATCGCCAGCAACATCTCGAGCCTCGCCCACCTCAAAAAGCATGACCACCACGACCTCATGCTCGCCGGCATCTCGTCGGCCTTTGGCGCCGTATTCGGTTCGCCCCTTGCCGGAGCTTTCTTTGGCATGGAGATGTGCTTTATCGGCAAGATTGACTACACCGCGGGCATCTACTGCCTGGTCGCCTCGTTTACCGGCTACTTTACATCACTCGCCCTGGGTACCGAATACGAAGCGAATGTCATCGCCAGCGTTCCCGCTATGACGCCCACAACGGTCGTCATCGTTGTTATCAGCGCCATCATCTTCGGTCTGACGGCACGCCTCTTTGCCTGGTCGGTTCGAACCGTCAAGAGCCTGTACGGTCGCTTTATCACCAATTACCTCGTTCGCGCACTTATAGGCGCACTCGTGGTTTTGTCCGCCTATGCCCTCCTCGACGCCTGGGACTACGCCGGCCTTTCCACGTGGCTTTCCGGCGCCGGTTTTGCCGGCAACACCACCCTGGCGGACGCAGCCATCAAGTTGGTCGTCACAGCGCTGACCCTGGGCGCCGGCTTCCAAGGCGGCGAGGTCACGCCCCTGTTTGGCATCGGTGCGGCGCTCGGCGGCTGGATCGGTTGCCTCGTCGGAATCGACCCCAGCTTTCTGGCGGCACTGGGCATGCTCGGCGTGTTCTGCGCCGGCCTCAACGTGCCCATCACCACCTGCATGATGGCCATCGACCTGTTCCACGGCACGGCAGCCGGGTTCTTTGTCATCGTGGCCTTTATCAGCTACCTAACCGCTGGACACCGCGGCGTGTACCCCGCCCAGCGCATCATCTCGCCCAAGCGCCGTTCGCTTATTGTGGATGAGGGCGGTACGGTAGCGGATGCTATCGAGCGCCACAACGACCTGATAGAGTAGACGTAAGTATTCGTCGTGCAGCCACAATCGGGGGCAATTCGACCTGAGCGCGACCGCACCGTCACGTCATACGCCGGGAGTCGCCCCATGCACGCAACTGATTTTGGCCGCACGCTCATCATCGCCAACCCAGCCGCCCAGTCGGGTGCGGCGCACGAAGTTGCCGAGCGCCTACAGCGCTTTTTGGACATGACTGCACGCGCATACCAGTTTGACCTGGTGCTGACCGAGCGCATGGGGCACGCCAAGGAGCTGGCCGCCCAGGCAACGGGCTATCGCACCGTTATCGCGCTCGGCGGCGACGGCGTGATCCACGAGGTCGTCAACGGGCTTATGAAGCAAGAGGAAGACGCCCGCCCCGCCCTCGCCGTCCTGCCCGTGGGCTCCGGCAACGATTTTGCCCAGACGCTCGGCATCGACGATTTCTCCGGCAAGGATTTTGGCGCGTTGCTCACCTGCAAGCTGCAGCGTCAGGACATCGGGCGCATTCGCTCGTGGAGCCCTGCGAGCGGCAGCGGCGAGGCTACCGTTGAGTACTACGACCAGACGCTTTCGGTCGGCATCGATGCCGCCATCGGCCTGGGCACCACCGAGCTGCGCAAAAAGACGGGCCTCGCCGGCGCTCCGCTCTACACCCTCTCGGGACTTGAGCAGTTTGGCCTGCGCTACCGCAACTACCCCATGACCATCAGCTTTGATGGCGCGCCAGCCGAGCGCGTGAGGGCGATCATCATGGCGATTCAGCTGGGTCCTACCTATGGCTCGGGCTATCGTATCTGTCCCGAAGCCGACCCCTGTGACGGCATACTCGACGTCTGCTACGCCTGCGGCCCCGTTCCGCGCGCGGTCGCGCTTCCCGTGTTCCTTTCGGCCAAAGATGGCCACCACACCAAGCTGCCACCGGTTCGCATGCGCCGCTGCCGCCATGCCGAGCTCACCTTTGAGGAGTCCGACTACCCCATCCAGGCCGACGGTGAGCCCATCGTCGCCTCGCGCATCGAGGTCGACGTCCTCGGCGGAGCCCTCCACGTCTGGCACCCCACCCACTAACCCAACCTAAGTTGCGGTGAAATAGGGACTGTTTATGCAGCTAAAGCCGCAAAACAGTCCCTGTTTCACCGCAACTTAGGGGTGGCTATTCGTCGCTGCCCGGTTTGCGACGGTTGGCTTTTTTAATGGCGTTGAAGTGCTTGTCATTGAGTCTGCGCTGGCGAGAGCGCTGAGGCACTTTGGTCTTTACGCGTCGGCGCGGCGGATGACCACGACGCTCAAACTCAGCGCGCAGCTTACGCAGACAGCTCGCGCGATTCTGAAACTGACTGCGGCTCTCGCGCGCCGTCACGGTAATCCCCGAAGGGATATGTTTCATACGCACCGCCGAGTCCGTCGTGTTCACGCCCTGTCCGCCCGGACCTGTCGCGCGAAACACCTGCACCTCGCAATCGCGCGCCAACTCCTCGACCGACATCTCGGCATAGCGCGCATACTCGCGCCATCCCATCTTGTTCTCATCCATATCAACACCTCCCCTCATAAAAAAATGTGACAAAGGGACAGTCCCTTTGTCACATCGCATACCAATCGCTTGAGTTGCGCGCTTAGGCGAAGGTGATCTCGCCGGTATCGCAGTCCATATCGGCGATACGGGCCAAGCTCTCAACGCGGAAGCCGCGCTCGCGGAGCTTATCGCCACCGCCCTGGAAGCCCTTCTCCACCGCAATGCCAATGCCGGCAACCTCGGCACCCGCGGCCTCGCAGATCTTGATAAGACCCTCGAGCGCGCAGCCGTTGGCCAGGAAGTCGTCGATAATCAGGACCTTGTCGCCCTCGGACAGGAAGCGCTTGCCAACGATGACCGGGTACTCCTTCTGCTTGGTAAAAGAATAGATGGTCGTGGCATACTGCTCGCCATCGAGGTTGATGGACTGCGCCTTCTTGGCAAAGACCACCGGCACGCCGCCAAAGTGCTGGGCTGCGATGCAGGCCATACCAATACCCGAAGCCTCGATCGTCAGAATCTTGTTGATCTCGACACCCTCGAACAGACGGGCCCATTCGGCACCCATGTGGTCGAACAGCTCAACGTCGCACTGGTGGTTGAGGAAGGCATCAACCTTAAGGACGTTACCGGCCTTTACGATGCCGTCATGGCGAATACGATCCTCAAGCTCCTGCATGGCGCAACCCCTTCTCGCGGCAACGATACCGCGCGATTAATAAACGTTGTTCGATAGTCTACCACGGACCGACCCCCGCCCGCCCCACAAGCCGCATCGCACCACAAACCAGTCTTTTTGGGACAGCGCGAATCGTGGCAGACAGCCTCCCAACACGCTAATGGCGGGCGTGCATCTTCACCAAACGCACCATGGCAAGCGCAAAGCCCACAGCGGCCACAGCCATCAGCACATAGAACACCGAACGGAAACCAAACAGGAACACATCCGGACGGCCTGCAACAAAACCGGTCACGGCCTCGCCCATCGCCACGCTCATCTGCCCATACAGGATATTCGACGCCACCGTAATGCCGAGTGCCATGCCAGCATAGCGCGCCAAACTGCCCAAGCTGCCCGCAAAGCCGAGCGCTTCGCGCGGAGCCGAGCCCATATACAGCGAGTTGTTGGGGCTCTGGAAAATCGACGTGCCGCACGACATAAACGCGACGCAGCACACGATCACAGGGATAGAAGAGTGCTCGTCGAGCGTGCTTACCGCAAAGAGACCGCACACGTACACGCCCAGACCGACCGCCGTGGGACCCTCGCAGCCAACACGGTCCGAAACCGTACCCGAAAGCGGGCCGATAAAGGCATTCACCATCGGCAGCGCCAAAAAGAGTAGTCCGGAGATGTCAGAACCAAAGCCGTGGGCGTCCTGAAAATAGAACGGCAGGATAAACTCGGATGCACCAATACCAACGAACACGATGAGCATGCAGGCAAGGTTGATGGTGAAGGCCGAATTTGCAAAGCAGCGACGAGCGGCATCGGCAAGGGACATGGGGCGGTCGCCGACCTCCGGCTTAACATGCGGTAGCGTATAGAGCCCCACGATAAACGAGATGACGCCAATGGGCAGGTTGATGAGGAAGATACTCTCCCAGGGAAAGCTTGCCACCAGCATGCCGCCCAGCACGGGGCCACACATCATGCCGAGGGCCACGAAGGTCGCGAGAATACCCATGGCACGGCCTCGTTCGCGCGCCGGGAACGACTCGGTGATGATACCCATGTTGTTAGCCATGGCCGCCGCGCAACCGACGCCCTGCACAATGCGTGCCAGGATAAGAACTTCGAGCGAGGCCGAAAGGCCGCACAGCAGCGAACCGACCGAAAAGACGATGACGCCCAGCTGGAACACATTCACCTTGCCGCGCACGTCGCCCAGACGGCCAAACGGCAACATAGCCACGCAAGTCGCAAGCAGATACACCGAGCTTACCAGCTGAATGCGATCGAGGCCCACGCCCAGCTCCTTTTGCATCACGGGCAGCGCCACGGTCACGACGGTCGAATCCAGACACACCATAAACGTCATGATGAGCACGGTAAACAGAATCGCCCATTTGTTCTTGCCATGGGTGTCGCCCTCTAGAGCAATGTGCTCGCGGCGCAGCTGCTCTGCGGTTTTCTCCATATCCATCCTTTCGAGTGGCCCAACGCAAAAACGGGGCCCCAATCGCCTGCGAACAGTCGCGATTGGGGTCCCGCCTACGGAATCGGAACGAAAGGTCGCCGAAGCTTTCTGCCAGCATCGGCGCCTTGTGCGAACGCTAGCCTAGCACTGCTCGAGCGCCTGCTCAAGGTCGGCAATCAGATCGGCAGTGTCCTCGAGGCCGCACGACAGGCGCACCATGTCGGCGGAAATGCCGCAGGCGATGAGCTCTTCATCGTTCATCTGGCGATGCGTAGCGTTAGCGGGGTGCAGACAGCAAGTGCGGGCGTCGGCCACGTGCGTGGCGATCTGGGCGAGCTTGAGGCTCTTCATAAAGGTCTCGGCCGCCGCGCGACCGCCGTTAAAGCCAAAGCTCACAACGCCGCAGGTACCGTTGGGCATGTACTTCTGAGCCAGGTCATAGTACTTATCGCCCTCCAGGCCCGGATAGCTCACGAAGCGTACCTTGGGATGACTCTGCAGGAACTTGGCAACGGCCAGGCCGTTCTCACAATGACGCGGCATGCGCACATGCAGGCTCTCGAGTGAGCTGTTCAGGAAGAAGGCCGCCTGCGGGTTCTGCATGGGGCCGAGGTCACGCATGAGCTGAGCGGTTGCCTTGGTAATGAAGGCACCCTCGCGACCAAACTTCTCGGCATAGGTCACGCCATGGTAGCTCTCATCGGGCGTGGTGAGACCCGGGAACTTGTCCGCATGCGCCATCCAGTCAAACTGGCCGTGGTCGACGATCACGCCGCCCAGGTAGGCAGCATGTCCATCCATGTACTTGGTGGTGGAGTGCGTCACGATGTCGGCGCCCCACTCAAAGGGACGGCACATCACGGGCGTCGGGAAGGTGTTGTCGACCATCAGCGGCACGCCGTGGTCATGCGCGGCCTTGGCAAAGCGCTCAATATCGAGCACAGCAAGGGCGGGGTTGGCGATCGTCTCGCCAAAGACGAGCTTGGTATTGGGCTCAAAGGCTGCCTCGAGCTCCTCGTCGGTGCAGTCGGGGGCAACGAACGTGCAGGTCAGACCCATGCGCTCCATGGTATGAGCGAGCAGGTTGTAGGTACCGCCGTAGATGGCAGAGCTTGCGACCACATGATCGCCGGCACCGGCCACGTTAAAGATCGCGAGGAAGTTCGCAGCCATGCCCGAGCTCGTGAGCATCGCAGCGGTACCGCCCTCCATCTCGCAGATCTTGGCGGCAACCAAATCGCACGTGGGATTCTGCAGACGGCTATAGAAGTAACCAGACTCCTCCAGGTCAAATAGCTTGCCCATGTGCTCGGACGTGTCGTACTTCCACGTGGTTGACTGGTAGATAGGCACCTGACGCGGTTCTGCATCACCCGGGCGATAACCGCCCTGAACACACGTCGTACCGATGGTCTGCTCGCTCATATCCTGCTCCCTTGCCTGGGTTTTAGTTTTATTCGGTTCACGATACCGCTACCCTGCACCCCTCTCAACCCATCCCCAAGGTAGGTTATGGGACAAATTGATCAGGGGTATTCATCTCAAGCCTTGGACATTTGCTCGATAGATAAAAATGAGGCATCCATGAAGCTCTCGATGATTACACGCACCGTCACGGGTACCATAGGCGGGTACACCGTGACCAAGGAGACAACGATGAAGCAAATCGATACGGCCCAGCTCGACATCACCGCCTGTCAGGCTCAGGCTGCCGAATACCACGCCCGTGGCTTTAACTGCGCGCAGGCCGTCGCCTGCACGCTCGCACCTGCCGTCGGACTCGACCCCCAGATCGCCTTTACCCTCACCGAGGGCTTTGGTGCCGGCATGGGTGGCATGACCGAGACCTGCGGTGCTATCTCGGGCGCCGTGGCCATCATGGGCTTCGTGATGAGCGACGGCATGGAAAACCCCAAGACCAAGGGCCAGACCTACAAGCTGTCGCGCGAAATCGCCAAGCGCTTTGGCGACAAGAACACGACGACCGTCTGCGGCACTCTCAAAGGCATTGGCTCGAACCAGGCCCCGCTCCGCAGCTGCCCCGGCTGCATCGACGATGCCATCGAGATCGCCTGCGATGTGCTAAAGCAGCTCGCCGAGTAAACGGCAGAAACATAAAACGA
>CABRWN010000040.1 GCA_902474645.1 uncultured Collinsella sp. | reverse complement strand
CCGCCGCGATTTGGGCCGCACTACGGCCCTCGTCCACCAGGCGCAGGGCATACTCGACCAGGACGCGCTCACCCAGGGTGACGTTGTTGCTGTCTACCACGTACACGTCGCCGCCCGGCGCCTCGGCAAGTGCGGTACGGGCACTCTGATTGGTGCCTGATAGCTTAGCGCCCACGGTAATAATCACAGCCTCATCGCCGGCTTCACGCGCCTCGGCAATCGCCTGCGAAAACGCGTACGGGTTGACCTGGCCGGTCTTGGGCAGCTCATCGCGCTCCACGAGCATCTCGTAAAAGCGCTGGTGATCGATGTCGACGCCATCCATGTACACATCGGTGCCAAAGGTAACGGACAGCGGCAAAACGGCCAGTGCCGGGTGCTCCGCCGGCGACATATCGCTCGCGGAATCGGTAATAATACGAATGGACATAGCGAATCCTTTCTTTCGCGGACCTCTCGCGGGGAATTTTGACAGCAATGCCCCGGCACGGCATACGCGCTCAAACGGGACTATGCAGTTGTTAAGATGTTAATTGGAAGCAAATGCCTTGACGGCCTTAGATCTCGCGCAGAGTGTTGAGAATCGTGCGCAGCGACGCATACATCTGCTCGCGCTGCTCCACACCCATAGCCTTACCGGTGGTATCGAGCACCTCGCGAATGATGCGGTCCGCCTCGCTCATGCTCTCGCCGCCCAGAGCGGTCAGGCGCACCGGAGCACGATACTTAACGGCGGCATCGCCCGAATCATCGACCTCGACGTAGCCGCCCTCCTCCAGATGCGCGAGCGTACGCGAGACGGCGGCGCGGGTCACGCCTGCCATGCGAGCCAGGTCGGCGCCAGTCAGGCCGTCCTTGCTGCGCTCAAGATAGTACAGGCACATAACGTCGGAGCCCTTGAGACCCAGCCTTGCGCCCTCAGACGTCTTAATGCGCTGGATCTCCTTGTAGAGTCCGCTGATCAGTCCGACAAAGTCCTCGAAACGTGTCTCGTCGCTCTGCTGCATGTGAGACGACCGCCTTTCGCTTGCATAATGCTAACGGGTAAACATCTTAGCCGTACTTAACGGCCGCCAGCTCTGCACGCCCTATTTGTTAACCCATCAACATAAAAACCACCACAAAGGGAACAGGCACCTTTGTGGTGGTTTGGGCCGGCGAACATGATCCGCAGGCGTCGCTACAGCTCCACGCAGGGATTGTCGCGGGTCACAAGCGTCTTAACGACAACCGTAGCGCCCAGATAACGCTCGAGCAACTCGGCGAGACGATCAACGGCAGCCTGGCAATCCCCCATCCGCTCGGGCTCCACGCACTCAATCGCCAGGAACGCATCGGCCGAATCATCGGACAGCGCCGTGCGAACGCCGTCGCGCCAGTTCCAGCAGCGGCACACGGCGCCCGCATCGTCGATGTAGGCAAGCTCGCCGGGCAGCGTCGGGTCATCCACATCCTCGCCAAGCGGCAGGAACGCATCCCCGCCACCAGTGACCGCCAGGCGCAGATTGCCCTCGATAGCGCGCAGGTCCTCGCCGCCAACGGGCAGCGCGTAGGTCAGCGACACCGTGTTATAGATGTCCACCGCAGGCGTAATGTGGCCCACCGGCTTACCTTTGAGCACGCGTTTGAGCAGGTTCTCGATTGAGCAACGCGCGCCCTTTTTGGTCTTGAACAGACGATAGGCCTTGCGCCATGCCTTGACCGGTGCGTTCTCGCTGATAGTATCGCTGGTCAGATGACGCTCCGCGTCGATATTGGCGCGGTCGAGCAACGCCGCAATCGCGCCCACGTCCTCCTGGGGAATCTGAACCGCGGGCTTCATGCCCTTCACGACCACAACACCGACCGCTGCCCGCGGAAACAGCTCCCAGAATGAATCCTCGGCAATAAAGCTCTTCATACGTACTCCCTTCACGATTCGCCCCAATGCGAATGCCTAAACAAAAAGCGCTCTCACAGCGGCCACCTTCAAAGTCCTACGGTGCCGCCACAAGAGCGCTTACGCTGTCCCCATCCGGAGAAGGGGACGATATGTCAGGCGTATTGTAACCCGAGTCATCCACACAAGCAAAACCACCACAAAGGTGCCCCCCTTTATGATGGTTTTGAGTCTGAGGCGACGCTAGTGGCGGAGCCCCAGCAGGCCGCGGCCGCGATGACGAGCCTCGGCGGACACCTGGGCGTGCGGGCCGGCGGCTTTGACGGACTCGGGCAGGTGCGAGTACTTCTTCTCGAAGTTCTCCTCGAACATCGCGGCCAGGTTGTGCGCAGCTTCGTCGTAACGAGCGGTGCTCTGCCAGTACTGGCGCGGCACCAGGATGCCGTCGGGCACACCGTGGCACGTGGTGGGAATGTCGACGTTAAAGATGTCGTCGTGCACGAACTCGCTGTCCTCGATGGTACCGTCGAGGGCGCGCGCGACCAGCGAGCGCGTGTAGGCCAGCTCAATGCGATGGCCTACGCCGTAGCCGCCGCCGATCCAGCCGGTGTTGACCAGGTACACACGCGTGCGGCCGTCGGCAATGCGCTCGCCGAGCATCTTGGCGTAAACCATGGGGTCGAGTGGCATAAACGGCTCGCCGAACAGCGAAGAGAACGTGGGCGTGGGCTCGGTGACGCCGACCTCGGTGCCGGGAATCTTAGCCGTAAAGCCCGTCACAAAGTGGTACATGGCGGCGTCGGCCGTCAGACGCGAGATGGGCGGCAGCACGCCAAAAGCGTCGCAAGTCAGGAACAGCACGACACTCGGAGTGGTGCCCATGCCCTTAGTCCACGCGTTAGGAATGTGCTCCACGGGATAGGCCACGCGCGTGTTGTGCGTGATCGAGATGTCGTCGTAGTTGGGCTTGCGGTTCTCGTCGAGCACCACGTTTTCGCAGATCGCGCCAAAGCGGACAGCGTTGAAGATCTCAGGCTCGTGGAACGCGTCCAGGCCCTCGCACTTGGCGTAGCAGCCGCCCTCGATGTTGAAGATGCCCATGTCAGACCAGCCGTGTTCGTCGTCGCCGATCAGCAGGCGCGTGGGGTTGGCAGAAAGCGTGGTCTTGCCCGTGCCGGACAGGCCAAAGAACACGGCAGTCTCGTGCGTGACGGGATCCATGCTGGCCGAGCAATGCATGGGCAGCACGTCGTCCTCGACGGGCAGTAGGTAGTTCATGACGCTAAAGATCGACTTTTTAATCTCGCCGGAGTAGCCGGTGCCGGCGACCAGAATCACGCGTTCCTGGAAGTTGATGACCACGGCAGCGCTGGAATTGAGGCCCTTGATGGCGGGGTCGCACTGGTAACCGGGCGCTGCGAGCACGCAGAAGTCGGGCTCCCCGGTGCGCGCGATTTCGCGGGCGAGCGGGCGGGCGAGCATCTGCTTAATAAAGAGTGCCTGGCTGGCACGCTCGCAGGCAACGAGCAGTCGACGCGTGTGGTTGCGGTCGGCGCCTGCCATGCCACGGGTGACGAACACGTCGCGCTCGTTGAGATAGTCGACGATGCCGGCCTTGATGGCCTCATAGCTCTCGACGGACAGCGGGCGGTTGACCGCGCCCCAGGCAATCTTGTCGTGAACATCGGGGGAGTCAACGATAAAGCGATCGTTGGGAGAACGGCCGGTGCGCTCCCCCGTCTCGATCACCAGCGCGCCGTTGGATGCCATGCGGCCTTCTTCGCGGCGGATAGCGTACTCGACGAGCTCCGCGGCGGGTAGATCGACCAGCAGACGGGGCTGATTCTCAGCGGGATCTTCAACGAGCGTAATACCAAAGTTGGACAAAACTTCTGCAGGGGTAACACCAGGCATGGGGCCTCCTTTAAAAACGCGACACATGGACGCGGCGCGCACTTTACTCACGTAAAGCCCGTTGTACCCGATATGCAAAAACGTTTTTGCGGCAAGGACGGCAAGCCCGCCCAACGGTCAAAAATCGCAGGCAAGCGGCCTAGTCATTGGGGACGTTTTTAAACAACTAGTCATTGGGGACACTCTTGAACAGGCAACATTCAAGGAATGTCCCCGGATGCCGGCACTTAGGGACGTTCCCAAAGTGCCGGCACATAAGGAACGTCCCTAAGTGCCGACTACTGAATGGCGCCGCCGAAATTATTGAACAACCTGTTCAAAAACACGTGCGGACACCGCGGTGTCTATACTAGAGCGCAGCAATAGAAAGGAACCGCCTTGAGCATCACGCCCCTCGATAGCATTCGCCGCGCCATCGCCCGCCGCAATGGCGTCGCCGACCCCGCCGCAGCGGGCAGCGGCATCGCAAGGGCCCAGGGCGGTCGCATCGAGAACGGCCTGTTCCCTGCCTCCCACACGGCCGAAGAGCTCGCGCGCATCCAGGAGCTGAGCCAGCGCAACGCCGGCGGGCCCGATAGCAGCCAAGCCACACGTCGCCGGCGCGAACGCGATCGGGAGCCCGGCCCCGTCCGCCGCATGGTCAACGCTTGGTGGAACCGTCTGCTCGGCGCCGTCTACGGCGGCGGCTTCTCCATGCAGGAGGCGGAATACGAGGAGCACGCCACCAGTCGCGACTATCTTTGGAACACCCTCGGCACCGCCGTGTGGGGTTTGGCGTTTCCGCTGCTCACCATCGTGTCTACGCAACTCGTGGGCGCCGAAGAAGCAGGCAAATTCTCCATCGCCTTTGTCACCGGCACGCTCATCATGATCGCGTGCAACTACGGCGTGCGCAATTTCCAGGTCTCGGACATCGACGAAAAGACGTCCTTTGCCTCCTACCGGCTCAACCGCTGGCTTTGCGGAGCGCTCGCCCTAGGCTGCGGCCTCATGTACAGCAGCGCCCGCGGCTATGACACGCAGATGGCGACGATCGGCCTGGGCGTCTACCTGTATAAGGTCATCGACGGCGTCGCCGACGTGTACGAGGGCCGCCTGCAGCAGGCCGACAAGCTCTACCTGGCTGGCATGAGCCAAACGCTACGCTCCGTCGGCGTCATCGCGGTCTTTAGCGTGGCACTGTTCCTCACGCGCAGCATGTCCATCGCGGCCATGGCCATGGGCATTGCCGCGATCGCCTCGCTCGTGCTGGTCACCGCGCCGCTCGCCCTGCTCGAGACCGAAAAATCCCGCCGCGTGAGCCTGCGCGAGGTCGGCCACCTGTTTGTCCATTGCGCCCCACTCTTTGGCGCGCTATTCCTGTTCAACCTTATCGAGAGCATGCCCAAGTTTGTGATGGAAGGAACACTGGCCTACAAATACCAGCTGTACTTTAATGCCCTGTTTTTTCCAGCTCAGGCTATTCTGTTGAGCATTGGATTTGTCTATAAACCGCAGCTCCTGCGCTTGTCGAGCATTTGGGCTAATCCTCGCAAGCGTCGTCGCTTTGACCTGATTATTGTTGCCGTTATGGCGCTGATCGTGGTCATCACCGGCGTGTGCGCCGCATTTATGGCAGGTCCCGGTATTCCCCTCATGAGCTTTATGTACGGTCTCAGCTTTGAGCGCTACCATACGCTGGCACTGCTGATGGTCGTCGCCGGCGGCGTCACCGCGGCCATCGATTTTATCTACGCCATCATCACGGTGCTGCGCCATGCCGGCGACGTCACCAAGATCTACCTGATCTGCTTCGCCGTAAGCGTGGTACTGCCGGTGATCCTGATTAAGCTGCTGGGTCTGATGGGCGCTGTGGTGAGCTACCTAGCCATCATGGCCCTACTCCTGGTGCTGCTGATAATCGAGTACGCCCACATCCGCCAACGCATCGAACGCGACCGCAACCCGTACGGAGCCTAATTAGCTGCCCCGGTCACCGGAATTTGCGATGGAATCGCCCCGGCTGGGATCTCGTTGAAGACAATATGCATCACGCAAAACTAAGTGAGTAGACTTTTACCGAATCCCGGACCACACCGACAAAGCACAAGTCCGCGACCTGCGGTTTTATTGAGGCAAATATGTTGGGTGCTCGGCATTTCCAAAAAAGTCTACTCACTTAGCCAGCGGGCAGCCAAATGATTATTTAATCCCCGTCCCAGAGAAATCAATTAGCGGGCAGAAGGGCAAAAGTAGTCAAAAAAGCCCCGTCCCAAATTAGCTACCACTTGCACCGATTATTCGCCCGGGTTGATGTTCGCGTAGAACTCCGCCCCGTCGTCCAGGCGCAGGATGCCCACGCGGCCAAACTCGGAGCCGGTGGCGGCGGCGCAATCGATATCGATGCGATCGGGCACACCGGCGGCATCCTCGCCGCCCAGGCGCACGATCTGCCCGCCTCCCGATTCCTAACCGAGCCCCGCCAGACCACCGACCTCGCAATAGC
Source organism: uncultured Collinsella sp. (assembly GCA_902474645.1). GTDB lineage: Bacteria > Actinomycetota > Coriobacteriia > Coriobacteriales > Coriobacteriaceae > Collinsella. The sequence continues at coordinate 7,027 of CABRWN010000040.1, read as the reverse complement.
GCCCAAGCGATACCGTGGGCGTGTGACCGCTCACCACGACCGGGCCCTTACCCTCGGTAGAAAGCAGCCCGGTCGGCGCATCCCAATAGCCGTGACGAATCCATAGCAGGTCATCGGACGACTGCACCGCGAGCATCTGCTGCAGCAGCTCGCGATCGGCACCCACCGCTCCAACGCCATCGGCACAATCGACGCCATGCTCAAGCAAAAACGCGCGCGCCGCCTTCATCTCGATTCCAGCATGTACCAGCAGATACGGGCGCTCCTCGGTCTCGGCCACCGCGTAGAGCGGCAGCGCGGCCATCCATCGCACGAGCTCCTCGTATGCCTCAAATTCCATGTCGTTGAGCTGCTCGCGCGTCGTCCAGCCACCGTTGATATCCCAGGTCTCGGCATCGAGCGGATCCTGGCCAATGATGGCATCGAGCATGATCTGCTCGTGATTGCCCTTGAGCACGCGGGCGTTGGACAGCGAGCGCACGAGCTTAATAACGCCGACCGGATCGGGCCCGCGATCGATCATGTCGCCCAGCACGTACAGTGTGTCGTCGGACGTCAACGAGATCTTAGACAGGGCCTCGTCAAGCGCACGCACGTGCCCGTGAGCATCAGATGTCACATAGATCGCCATGGTACGCCTCTCCTTGCATTGCGGCCGAAGCCCGGCGCCGCAACTAAAACTTCAAGTTGAACTTAAACGTTACCCATTGTACTCCGTTGCAATAAAGCTGGAAAGGGTTTCCGAGCAGAGGCAAAGACGTCAGCCGTCTATGACGATATCGCGCACGCCCGCAATCCAACCCCATAAACCCACCATCTTTGGGTACAAATAACCGCAAACAACTGACCGTGCCACGCCAACCACCCAGGAGCGGACACTCCCTATGAACCAGATTCTTCTCTTTATCGGCCTCGTCATTATTCTGTGCCTGACCATCAAACCCGTCGGCAAAAAACTCCCCTTCCCCACCCTGCTCATCTTTATCGCACTCGGCATGCTGTTGGGCGTCAACGGCCCGGCGCATATCGACTTTAGCGACTACGCGCTCACCGAAACCGTCTGCAGCACGGCGCTGCTGTTCATCATGTTCTACGGCGGCTTTAACACCAATATCGACCGCGCCAAGCCCGTCGCTGCGCCGGCGGTGCTGCTGAGCACGCTCGGCGTCGTCATCACTGCCGGCATCACCGGCGTGTTCGTCCACTTCGCGCTGGGGTTCGACTGGATCGGCGGCCTGCTGCTGGGATCGGTCGTGGCATCCACCGACGCGGCAAGCGTCTTTAGCGTTCTGCGCGAGCACAACCTGTCGCTGAGGGGCGGCACCGACTCACTGCTCGAGGTCGAATCGGGCTCCAACGACCCCGTCGCCTACATGCTCACTGCCGTGCTCGCCACACTCGCGGCCGGCGGCGACATCAACATTCCCGCACTGCTGGCTAAGCAGATTATCCTGGGCGTGGGCCTGGGCCTTGCCATCGGCTGGGCGGCGGGCCGCCTGATTGAACGCGCGCACGAAACGGCCGAGGGCGCGCAGACCATCTTTTTGTTCGCCGTGGCGATCGTCGCCTACGCGCTGCCGAGCTACCTGGGCGGCAACGGCTTTTTGGCTGTATACCTGGCCGGCATTGTGCTGGGTGCCAGCGACATCACCGGCAAAGTCGAGATGGCGCACTTCTTTGACACCCTCACCGAGATGGCCGAGATGACAATCTTCTTCTTGCTCGGCCTGCTCGTGACGCCCGCCCGCCTGCCGCAAATGCTGCTGCCGGGCCTAGCACTCATGGCGTTTATGCTCTTTGTGAGCCGCCCCATCGCCGTGGGAATGCTGTTGGCGCCCTTTAAGACGAGCCCCCGCCAGGTCGCGCTCATAAGCTGGGCGGGCCTGCGCGGCGCGGCTTCGGTCGTCTTTAGTCTCTTTGCCGTGGTGGCCGGCGTTCCCGGCGGACACGACCTATTTGACCTGGTGTTTGTGATTGCCGTGTCGAGCATCGTGGTGCAGGGCTCGTTGCTGCCGGCGGTGGCGAAGAAGTTCGATATGATCGATGCGACCGGCGACGTGCGCCGCACCTTTAACGACTACCGCGACGAGGACGGCATGTCGTTTGTAAAGCTCAAGGTGGGCGCTGGACATCCGTTTGCCGGACGCTCGCTCGCGGACATTGGCAGCGCCACCGACATGCTCGTGGTCCTGGTGCTGCGCGACGGGGCGCACCCGGTACTGCCCAATGGCGACACCGTCATCGAGGAAGGAGATCTGCTGGTGATGGCCGCGCCGACGTTCGAAGAGCGTGCCGAGGTTACGCTGCGCGAAGTCACCGTGACACCCCACGGTCGCCTGGCCGGCCAGCGCCTGCGCGACGTGCCGCAGGGCAAGCACCCGTTTATTGTGGTGATGCTCAAGCGCGAAGGCCAGACGATCATCCCCGATGGCAACACCCTCATATACGCCGGCGACGAAGCCGTCATCGCCACGCTAGCATCGTAGTGACTAGGAGGTAGCTAATTTAGGACGAAGAGATCAAGCGCCTAGAGAACCTCATGTCTTCGCTCGCAGATTTGGATTTGCCTGAGGAGTAAGGTCACCCCTCCCCCATGTAACCATCCTGTAAATCATAGCGGCGCAGTCGAGTTTTACCGTGATGCGGTCGCGCCTGGCGCTCCACTGTGCTAAAGTATCCCGAACGTTCAAACGACTACGAGGGGGAACTAGAAGATGGCACGTGTGCACAACTTCTCAGCTGGCCCGGCCGCACTGCCTACAAGCGTGCTCGCCGAGATCGCCGACGAGATGATGGACTACCGCGGTTGCGGCATGTCCGTGCTCGAGATGAGCCATCGATCTAGCATGTACCAGCAGATCATCGACGACGCCGAGGCAACCCTGCGTCGCCTGCTGAGCATCCCCGACAACTACCGCGTCCTGTTTTTGCAGGGCGGCGCCACACTGCAGTTTGCGGGCATCCCTATGAACCTCATGCGCCGCGGCCGCGCCGGCTACATCGTGACCGGCAACTTTGCCAACAAGGCATACCAAGAAGCCGCCAAGTACGGCGAGGCCGTGTTGCTCGCGAGTTCCGAGGACACTAACTTCGACCGCATTCCCAACATGGCTGACATCAACGCGCGCATTGCCGCCGAGGCCGCGGGCGACGGGCTCGACTACGTCTACATCTGCCAGAACAACACCATCTTTGGCACCATGTACCACGAGCTGCCCGCTTGCGGCGATGTGCCGCTGGTCGCCGATGTCTCGAGCTGCTTTCTGTCGCAGCCGCTCGACGTTGAGCGCTACGGGCTCATTTACGCCGGCGCGCAGAAAAACGCCGGTGCCGCGGGCGTGACCGTGGTCATCGTGCGCGACGATCTCATCGCCGACGGCCCCGCCTTTGCGCAGACGCCGCAGTACATGGACCTTAAGACCCAGGCCGCCAAGGGCTCCATGCTCAACACGCCCAACACCTTTGGCATCTACGTGTGCGGCAAGGTATTCCACTGGGTCGAGGAGACCGGCGGACTTGCCGCCATGGCCGAGCGCAACTGGGCCAAGGCCAACCTGCTCTATGACCTGCTCGAGCACAGCGAGCTGTTCCATGGCACCACGCAGAAAGACAGTCGCTCCATCGCCAACGTCACCTTCCGCACCGACGACGCCGAACTCGACGCGGCCTTTGTCGCAGGCGCGGCCGAGCACCAGATTCAAAACGTCAAGGGCCATCGCCTGGTGGGCGGTATGCGCGCCAGTGTCTACAACGCCGTGACCATGGAAGACGTGCAGGCATTGGCCTCGTACATGAAGGACTTCGAAGCGCAGCATAGTTTGAGTCCGCGATCTAACTAGCCCGCAACGCGCGGGCCGACCAGCCAATTCAAACCACTTGTTTTATCAAACTCGCTAAGGAGCTTTTCATGCGCAAGATCAAAACCATCGACGACATCACCAAGGACGGCAAAGTAGAGTTTGGCGAGGGCTACGAATTTGTGAGCACCGCCAAAGAGGCCGACGCCATCCTGATGCGCTCGACCGACCTGCACGGCTACGAGCTGCCCGAGGGCATCCGCGCCATCGCCCGCTGCGGCGCCGGCGTCAACAACATCCCCATCGAGGAGTACGCCAAGAAGGGCGTCGTCGTCTTTAACTCCCCCGGCGCCAACAGCAACGCCGTTAAGGAGCTCGTCCTAGGCATGCTGGTGCTCTCGAGCCGTGGCGTGGTGCAGTCGATGAACTGGGTGCGCGACAACGCCGACGACCCCGAGATCCAGGTCGATGCCGAGAAGGCCAAGAAGGCCTTTGTGGGCCGCGAGCTCAAGGGCAAGCGCATCGGCGTCATCGGCCTGGGCAACGTGGGCTCCAAGGTCGCCAACGCCTGCGTCGATCTGGGCATGGACGTCTACGGCTACGATCCGTTCATTTCCGTTGAGCACGCGTGGGTGCTGAGCCGCGAGGTGCAGCGCGTGGGCACGCTCGAGGATCTGTGCCGCGGCTGCGACTACCTCACCGTGCACGTGCCCAGCAAGGCAGACACCATCGGCATGATCAGCACCGAGCAGATTAACTTGCTGGCACCCGACGCCGTGCTCATCAACTACGCGCGCGAAACCATCATTGACGAGGACGCCGTCGACGCTGCCCTGCGCGAGGGCAAGCTCAGCTGGTTTAGCTGCGACTTTGCCACGCCCAAGACCGTCAAGATGCCCAATACGTTTATCACCACGCACTCGGGCGCCGGCACTGGCGAGGCCGAGGCCAACTGCGCCGATATGGCCATCAGCGAGCTCAAGGATTACCTGGAGAACGGTAACATCGCCCACAGCGTCAACTACCCCGCTTGCAGCATGGGCAAGGCGCGCGCTGCAAGCCGCATTGCCTGCCTGCATGCCAACGTGCCCAACATGATCGGCCAGATCACGGCCATCCTGGCCAAGGACAACGCCAACGTGCAGCGTATGACCAACGAGTCTGCCGGCGAGAACGCCTACACCATGTTCGACACCGACGAGCACCTGGACAGCAGCACCATCGAGGCGCTCAAGCAGATTCCGTCGATGTATCGCGTGCGCGTGATCAAATAGCGCCGGCTGATCTGACGGGCAGTTCCCCATGTGGCCTGCCCGTCGCTGACATTGAATGCCCGCGGGGGCGCCTTTCGCACGAGAGGCGTCCCCGTTTTTGTGAGCCCTCCATTAAATGCACCGAGCCGCTTCTTGGCATACAATCTGTATGTTGACCTAACTATCTGTGAGGTGCCTATGGTTGATACTGATTTTGCTTGGCGGCTTACGCAAGGGCTCGTGCGGATCGACAGTTCCGACCTAGGTGCGTATGAGGGCGAGATTGAACGCTATATCAAAGCGTTGGTTGAGGAACGGTTGGAGCAGCTGAGCAATCCGGTACTCGATGCCGTGCAGATTGCAGAGCTCGAAGTACTCCCCGGGCGCCGCAACCTTATGGTCACCGTGCCGGGCCAAAGCGACGAACCGCGACTCGTCTATATCTGCCATATGGATACCGTTACACTGGGCGATGGCTGGGACGCGGACATTCCGCCGCTCGGAACGGTTGTGCGTAACGACAAACTCTATGGCCGTGGCGCCTGCGACATGAAGGGTGGCCTGGCCTGCGCCATTGCCGCACTGGTCCATACGCTCGAGCACGTGGTGGCGGATGGCGCGCTGCCCCGTCGCGGCTTTTCGCTCATCTGCTCGGTCGACGAGGAAGATTTTATGCGTGGCTCAGAGGCCGCGATCGATGCTGGCTGGGTCGGTTCGCACGAATGGGTGCTGGACACCGAGCCCACCGACGGACAGATCCAGGTGGCGCACAAGGGGCGTACGTGGTTCGAGATTGAAATGGCTGGCGTGACGGCGCATGCGAGCCAGCCCTGGAAGGGCGCGGATGCCGTCGCCGCCATGGCCGAGGTCGTGTGTTCGCTCCGTCGCGCGTTTGTGGCGCTGCCCGCGCACGATGAGCTGGGGTCTTCGACCATCACGTTTGGCCAAATCGAGGGCGGATATCGCCCCTATGTCGTGCCCGACCGCGCCAAGGTCTGGGTCGATATGCGCCCGACTCCGCCGACCGATACGGCCGTCGCGAAGAGCATGGTAGAGCAGGCCATCGCCGGCGCCGAAGCCGCGGACCCCGGCTGCCATGGAAGCTATACCGTGACAGGCGACCGCCCCGCTATCGAGCGCGATCCGACCTCTCCCCTTCTAGCAGCGCTCAAGCGTGCCGCCGATGACGTGACGGACGCGGACACGACCGTCGGCTTCTTTACCGGCTACACCGACACCGCCGTCATTGCCGGCAAGACAGGTAACCGCAATTGCATGAGCTACGGTCCCGGGTCGCTCGCGCTCGCGCACAAGCCCAACGAATATGTACCCCACGCCGATATCGTTCGTTGTCAGCAGGTGCTAATCGCGCTCGCCGATAACGTGCTCTGGGACGCGAGCGGCCAAGTTGGGGCATAATAAGCCGCGAACAAACCGACTCGCGCGTTAGGACCGCCCATGAAAGCACTTCCGTTTCCCTGCATCCGCCCGGCTCAGGACCGCGTGCTCGAGGCGCTGCCTGCAATGGGCAGTATTCTAAGTGACAACGAAGCCCTGCGCGAAGCCATTGCCGATGGTCTGATGCTCAAGGACCCGGGTGCGGCGTATTACGTGTACGAATGCTCGGGCGAGCCGGGACGTGTGACGGGTGTCGTGGCGATCTGCCCGACGAGTGTACTTGCGGGCGGCAAGGGCGATGCCAGCGCCGACGTGGCCGCCGCCGCGCGCGCGATCGCCGAACTCAAAGTTCAGCCGCGCCCCGTGTCGCTCGCCTACGAGGCGTCGCCCGTCATGGACATCATCCTGGGCGCTGCCAAAGAGGGCGCCTCGCTCTACGCCGTCACCGACCCCGCGGGCATTACGCACCGCGTGTGGGAGGTCAAGCGCGAGGACGCCGTCGGCGCCATCCGTGCCATGCTCGACCAGGCGCCGGAGCCGGCACTGACCGACGACCCCGCCTACGCCGCCGCTCTGACC
>CABRWN010000039.1 GCA_902474645.1 uncultured Collinsella sp. | reverse complement strand
CGAGAAACATTACAGAGAATAATTCCTAAACAAAAAGCGTTAGTCTTTGTAGAGTGGGAGTAGGCTGATAGGGTTCTGACCTGCACTTTTGAGTGCCTCACTGTGCCGCTGAGTTTCGTTTCGTACGAGAGTCATGGCAAAGCCGCCAGCGACGGCGGTGAGTAAATACGATAATCGAGCCTCCGTTCCAGTGCTGGGACGGAGGCTTTTTCTTTGCCGTTTTACTCGCTTTCACCTGCGATTTCGCCATTTACTCCCCGTGTTTCAAGACGGCAAGGCACGGGGCGGCATTCGGAGGAACGGGAGTAAGGATTTATCCCAAGTGAGTTGACGCGCGGTTTTTGTCCCCGAGGGCGAAACGGGGCCGTTTCGGGCCCCGTGAAACTCAAATCGAACTCAATCGGCTTTTCGGCAGCCTCCGCACGGCGTTTCCCCAGGTGGTAAATGGGGAGTAAAGAATCTCGCCGCCTCAATGGAAACGGGAGTAACCAGGGGAAATGCCGCGGCGTGCTGCCGCGTGCCGCCATGTAAGCCACCGTGTAATTTACTCCCCAGGCGCGCCGGATATGCCTTGGCATGCAATGGGGAGTAAAAACTCAGCTTGTGCAGGAACGAACGGCGCTCGCCGCCTAGCCTGGCGTTCTGATTCGATTGCGTTGGTTGCGAAATGCGGAGAGCCGCTACAGCGAGGCTTTCCAGTCCTCGTATTCGGCGGCGTCGATCTCGCCGTCCTCGAGCTGCGCGCGCTTCTCTGCCCAGAGCCCGATCGCCATCGCAGTTTTGGGTCCGTGCGGCGCCTTGGGGTTCAGGGAGAGCCCCGTGCCGTCGGCTGCGGGCACGATGCCGAAGGAGTCCTCGAGCCGCACGAGCAGCGACATGAGGTCGCCCGCGGTCTCGACGCCGTAATCCTTGAGGGCGTTGACCGAAACGCCGAGCGCTGCGGCGATGGACTCGAGCAGCTCGGGCTTCACTGCGCGGATGCCGCTCTCGTAGTGGCGCACGGCCCCCTCGGTCAGGCCGACCGCCTCGGCGAGCTGCGCCTGCGTCATGCCGCGCGACTTGCGGTACCGCCTTATGTTCTCGCCTACGGACATGCGCCCTCCTCCTGGAATTACGTACCCGCACATCTTATCAGCGTACGCAAATGTACGCAATTCTATTGACAGTACAGATATGTACGTTTACTCTGAATCTGTAAACCGTACGTATCCGTACGCTGTTGACAGGAGGAGCCATGGACGAGAAGGTGGCGAAGACGCCGAGGCCGCACATGCTGGACGCCGACGAGGTCGCGGAGCTGCTGAGGATCAAGAAAGGCAGCGCCTACGAGGTGATCAGGAAGATAAACGCCGAGCAGGAGGCGCGCGGGCGCGTGGTGATCCGCGGGCGCGTCCGGAGCGACGTCTTCGACGCCCTGTACTTCCCGGAGGTGGACTGACATGCCCGTGTACAGGGACGACAACAACGGCACGTTCTACGTGCAGTGCTACTACCGCGACGCCCGCGGCTCGAAGCGCCACAAGACGAAGCGCGGCTTCTCCTCCGAAGTGGAGGCCGCAGTGTGGGAGGGCCAGTTCAAGAGCCTCAACGGCGGGGCCATGGACATGACGTTCTCCGAGTTCGTCGAGGTGTACGCCTCCGAGGTGAGGCCGCGCATACGCGAGCACACGTGGATCACCAAGGAGTACATCATCAACGACAAGCTCGTGCCGTTCTTCGGGGACATGCGCATGTGCGACGTGAGGCCAATCGACGTCATCAGGTGGCAAAACGAGCTCACCGAGCACCGGGACGCCGACGGGAAGCCCTGGGCGCCGACCTACCTGCGCACGGTGAACAACCAGCTCAACGCCATCTTCAACCACGCCGAGCGCTACTACGGCCTCACCGACAACCCGGTGCGCAGGGTCGACAAGATAGGCTCGAAGAAGGGCGGCGAGATGCAGTTCTGGACCAAGGACGAGTACCTGAGGTTCAGCGAGGCCGTCATGGACAAGCCACTGTCGTTCCACGCCTTCGAGCTGCTCTACTGGACGGGCATCCGCTGCGGCGAACTCCTGGCGCTCACGCCGTCCGATTTCATGCTGGAGAGCTCGCGGCTGCGCATCAACAAGTCGTACCAGAGCCTCCACGGCGTGGACACCGTGACCGACCCCAAGACGCCCAAGTCGGTGCGCACGATCGTCATGCCCGCCTTCCTGCGCGACGAGATGGCGGACTTCATCGAGATGCGCGACGACGTCGCCCCCGACGAGCGCCTGTTCGCTGTGACCAAGCACTTCCTAGCCCACGAGATGGAGCGCGGGTGCAAAGCGTCGGGCGTGAAGCGCATCCGCATACACGACATTCGCCACAGCCATGTGAGCCTGCTGATCGAGATGGGCTTCTCCGCGCTTGCCATCGCCGAGCGCATGGGCCATGAGGCGGTGGACATCACCTACCGCTACGCGCACCTGTTCCCCACGAAGCAGGACGAGATGGCCACCGCCCTTGACGGAGCGAGGGGGTAAGAAAGATGCCATGCGAAAACAGCGCCCGCAAGCGCAGCAAGACGATGGCGTTCCGCTGCACGCCCGAGGAGCATAGGCTCATATGCGAGATGGCCGCCTGGAGCGGCATGCTCAGGCAGGACTACATCATCGCCAAGCTCACCGATACCCAGGTCGAAGTGAAGCCCTCTGTGAGCGTACAGAAGGCGCTGAAGAACTCGATGGCGGAGTTGGCCAAGGAAGTTCGTCTGGCAGCCTCCTACGGCGAGCTGAGCGAGTCTCTGCAGCAGAGGATCGAACTCGTTATGAGGTTCTTCCTGGCGCTCGGAGAGCCTGCTGACGCGTTGGAGGCTGGGGCGCCGCAACAAGGCGCGCTTTTGAAGGAGTCTGCGACAGCCGTCGTAGATGCGGAATCCGACACCGCATGCATCTTCGGGATGGGGCGCATGTAGGGCTTAACGCCAGACCTCCAACGCCTTATCCGCGAGCCATTCGGCACGATCGGCAATATCGCCCTCGTCCCAAGATTCTTTCTCCAGGGCGCCAGCCATCGTCGCAAGGCCGGCGGCGCAGAGTGCAAGGCCGTCCTTGTACCCCTTTCCCTGCTTCTTGGTGGTCCAATCTGCGTCGCGGATGGAGGCGTTGAGCGAATGTGTGATGATGGCGAGGTTGCCGAGCGTGAGGAGCTTCCTGTCCCTTCGCGTCGCGGCCTCCTCGTCGAGGGCTCCCCAGTTGTTACGCCACTTCTTGGGCATCATGTGCTCGAGGGTGTATTGGTTGAACCCGAGCAGGGCCGTGCTGCTCATACTCGGGCGTATGGCGCTTTCCAGCAGATAGAGGATGCCCTTGGACTGAAGGTTGTACAAGCACGATTCCTCGAACGCCTTTCGAACCTCGGCATCGCCGGGCATGAACGTCGTCGCCTCTTCGTTGGCCGCGAGTGCCTTCCTCAGAGTCTCCGCGTCCTTCACCTCGTTCAGGATCAGCGAGGTGAACAGCCTGTTGTAGTTCTTCGTGGTCGCCTGGACCAGCATCCGACGGACGATGTAGCTCTCAAGCAGTGCGAAGACCTCGGATTCCTCGCCCGAAGACTTCGCGTTCTTGCGAACGTAGAGCACATACGGGATGAGCGTCGAGTTCTTAAGGCCGAATATCAGCACGTTCAAGCGCTCGACGCCGGGGGCGGAGGGAATGTCCGCGTCGCAGTAGCCAGGGTCGAACGTGGACTCGAACGCCTCGGCATACGCCTTCATGTTGTCGAGAATCTCGACCTTGTCGCCGTTGCAGTACCTGCCGATGAAGTCCTTGTAGGATTGGAAGAGGTTGGACGTGCGCGAATAGAAGAGCTTGTCCTCGGTCGTGACGCCGCGCTTCTTGTCCTGAACCAGGATCTGGAGGAAGGCGTCGAAGAAGATATCGACGAGCGTGCGCTTGATGCGCCCGGTAACGATCTCCTGCTCCCAGTACTCCCTCTTCTCGGCCGTGGGCTCGAAGACGTCCTCCCAGCACTCCTTGAACGCCTGCTCGTTCTCGCGGTTGAAGAAGTAGTTCTTGAGGAGCTCCGCCGTCGTCAGGCGCACCCCGAGCGAGTTGATGGTGTCGAATATCTGCTGCTCGTCCTCGCCCTCGGTGAGGTCGATGCAGACGAACTGGACGTTCGACTTGATCGTGTTCCTGTCGATCTTCTCTGGATCGATGTTCTTGAGGAAGTAGTTGTAGGCGAGGACGATGGCCGAGGAGCCCTCGAGGGGCTCGCAGCCCGTGGCGTTGACGACCTTCTCGAAATCCTGCCGGTCGTACTTGCCGTGCCTCAGGGCGACTTCGCCGGTCTCCAGAACGAAGTCTCGCTCGAACAGGTCGATGCGGCCAATTCTCGCGCAGAGCGCCTTGAAGAAGATGACCATGGTCGTGAGGCGCTGCTGGCCGTCGATGACGGCGCGGACCTCAGACACCTCGGACCATGTGTTGCCGGAGGAGGCCTGCTTCAGGATGATGGAGCCCAGGAAATAGGGCCGCTTCGAGGCGGTGACGAATTCCATGTCACCGAGGAAGCGCTCCCACTGCTCTTCTCCCCAGACGTACGCCCTTTGGTAGAAGGGTATTTCGAGCAGGCGCGATCCGTTGAACACGCCGCTTATCGTAGATTTTCCTGCATCCATCCTCGTATTCCTTAATATCTTTCCCTTAACGTTATCTCGGTTTATAAAGTCGATGCCAGGGCGTTAGTTGAACTCGCTATTCAACGTTGATAAAGAACTCTTTGCTGCGAGCAACGCACCTATCGTTTTTTATCAGAAAACACTGTACGTAATGACGACCCCTGTATGCCGTAGACTCGTGCCGCCCGCCTTTTTCGATATTCGAATCGTTGAACTCGCCGCGAGGTTGTTTGGCCGCTTGTGCTTCGGCGCCTGTATTGACAACTTGCCATTTCACTTTTGCAGTGGCAAGGCTCAACGGCCGAAGTACTTTATAGTCAATCTCGCATTTCTTCGGTATGACCCGGTCGTTAGTCGTGATGCGTTCGCGTTTTCCATCCGGGTAGGTGACATCGGCGACCACAATCACCCCGGGTCTTTGACATGCCATCGGCCATGGCGGGGTTTTGCGGTGCGGAACGGAAAGCGCGGCCGCTGTCGAAAGATATGCTGGGGAAAGAGCAGACGCGTTTCGACTGCTTGCGGGGAACCTGTTACCGAGTATCTTCCTCCAAGTCGAGCTCGTAGAGCCTTCCTCGCTAATCAAATCGAGTGCGGCGTGAATTGCACGAACGAACGCCTCGAAGTCTTCTCTCCGGTACCCGCTAGCAAGATCGTTTGTGGTCAGCGAGGGGTCAATCACCTGCGGCTTGATTCCGTCAGCAAGAAGGCCGTCATAAGATTCCGCTATGTTCTCCATTAGCTGCACGATGATGTCCTCATAAAGCGTCACATCTTCTGGATAATGATCGGCGATAATCTTCTCAAGAGTGATGCCTTTGGGCCAGCGCTCTTCCTCAGGGCAGTTTTCTCTACGCCACCATTTCATGATTTTGACAACGGGCTTGAACCTGCCATCATGTTCCGCATTGACAGTGGTTGACCATTCGATGTGCCCTTTTGGGTTCGTTTCGGTCCACCGACCATCGTCTATGCACCCGATAAAGCAAGTTTCGTCATCGACAGCTAGCGGAACGACATCGATATCAAGGTTCGAGAAGGATATTCCGACGGAATGCGTCTGAAGATGAGCAGACGCATACTTCGAAGAGTCGAGAAGGATATCTCTTAACTCAGTGATGACGTTGGCAGAATTGGCATCGGAGCCGTAATCTGTCTCGACAATGATATCGACATCTCGGTTGTCGTCGTCTTTTGCTGGGCGAGTAGACGTGTGCTTGGCGTATGACCCGGACAGATACGTGCGAACGCAATGCTCGCCATAGTGTTCATGCGCTGAAAGATAGCCTCTCAAAGCCTTATGGGCGGCACTTATCTGCTCGACCGTCGTTTTACTAGGCTCGATGTCCGATAGAAATGTTTGGAAATCCGATTGCAGAGACATTCTTTTACCTCGCTATCTCGAACGATTCCAGGGAAAGGTCGGCGTAATCTCTTATGTCGATTGCAGCAACGGTGCCGAGCTTGAACAATTCGTCAAGGAGCAGATAAAAGAAGGAGAAGACCGCCTCGTCACCATTGGAGGCTTGAACCTCGCCTTCATATTTATGAAATGTCCCATCCTCAGCTGCACAAACAATGTCAACATTGGGACAAGAGAGCATGTTCTTCTCGATCGTCTCGGGCTTACTTTCTGACCGAGTGGTCAAAAGCCCGCCGATAATCGGAGTCAAACTTCGTGCAGGCACGGATGCGCCGGCTGAAATCATGCCTCTTGATGTCCTCTTCAGGTCGAGAACCGATTGAATCTTCTCGTTCGCGTATTCAATGTGGTCCTTGTTGGCGTCCTGTTTGACTTCGAACACGGCGTAAACGCTCTCTGCGGTGACGTATTTTTCACCGTTCCTGGTTTTCATGATCAGAGGGGAATGGAGTGGATCATAGATTATTACGTCTATCTGCTCGCTCGTTCCGCCCGTGCTATCGAAGACGAACCCCTTTGAGGCGGCGTAGCGTTTCGGAAGAAAGCCGTTGAGAAAAGCCAGCCATTCTTCCTCGCTTAAATCCCCTTGAGAGACGGGGTGGCCTAGCTGAAGGCCGAGCGACCGCTTTAACTCGTCGGACTTCTCTTTAAGCGCGTCTTTAACATTGAATGTTTCGTTCAACTATACCTACCCAACCTTCATGTAAGTGATTTCGAACGCCTTCACGCGGCGCATCTCGGGCATGCGGCCTTCTATGCTGAAGGCGTCGTTGCTGTCGAAGCGCTGCCAGATATCCAGCCCTCGGTCGAGCAAGATGTCCCACGCGTTGTCGATTTTGAGGTGGCGCGCGTGCAACGTTCCGCTCTCATCAATCTTCCATGTGAAATCGAGCCCCAGAGGCATCATTGAGTCCTTGATTCGCTCTAGATAGTCCTCCTGTTTCGAATCGGAGTATTCGTCGGGCGCCGTAATCAGATGCACCTTGATTGAAGGCGTATCGTACTTGAAATGGCGTACGACCACTTCGAGTAATTCCATGACATTGCGGCACTGGTGGAATGTCCTCACGTAAGGATCGATTATCTCTATTTCATGAGCACCCTCAAGATACGCACCGAACAGCTTCTCGTAGGAGACTCCGCGCTGGTTCTCGCGAAGTGCAAGATGCCCAGGCTTCGGAACGGGTCTCGTATTTACAACCGATTCGGAAGAGGCAGAGCGCGCTCCCGAATCGGGCGCAGCGGTGGGTTGCGACCCTTCGGTTCCCCGGATATCGTTATCCGTCACGGGTTCGTTCACTACCGATGACGCAACAGACTCTTCACCGAAATCGCCCAACGTAACGTCTCCGCCAGCCTGCCCGGGCGCCTCCCACGGCACTTTGTCCAGCGAGTGGTACGTCGCCGGGTAGTCCAGCTCCTCAAGCGTCGCCACATGCTTCCACTCGCCGCCCTCCTTGGGGCGGTACGCGAAGTCCACCCGCTCGAAGGTCTCGTCGATACGGATGAGCGTGTCCTTCACGCGCTTGCGCAGCTCCAGCGCAAACTCCACAATCTCGGCCGCCTCCTCGGCGGTCTCGTTGCGCCCAGGGAACAGGATCTTCATCAGGCCGGCGCACGTCTTCACCACGCCGTCGCGGTCGCGCGTCGATATGCTGCTGGAGAGCTCGAAGAACTTGTCTATCTCTCCCGAGTAGTCCATGGGACGCATGGCGCGCAGCGCCTCGGCCAGGTAGTCCACGATGAAGCCGAAGTCGCTGCAGAACATGTCCCCGCGGATGATGTCCATCTCCCAGCCGGGTATGTAGGCGTGCAGGCGGTCGATGAACGCCGGGTCGTGGTACACGGCGGGCAGGTCGTTCAGAAGGTCGGTCTGGTTGATCATGTAGCTCACGTCGTGGCTCGTGTTGCCCACGAACACCATGGACGCCTCGGCGGTCACCTGTTCGATGCCGCGGCTGAAGCTCTTGTTGGCCATGTAGTTCTTCATGATGTCCACGATGTCGGCCTTGGGCTTCTTGCTCTTGCCGGCGAACTCGTCGAACGCCACGCAGTCCCAGTAGCCCACCAGGCCGATCTTGCCCGTCGAGTTGTTCACGAACAGCTTCGCCGGCGTCACCTCGCCGCCGCTGATGAGGATGCCGTGCGGGCTGAACTCGCTGAACACGTGGCTCTTGCCCGTGCCCTTGGGGCCCAGCTCCACCAGATTGTAGTTGCGCTCGCAGTAGGTCACCAGGCGCGTCAGCTGGAACAGCTTGGCGCGCCGCCCCAGCTGCGCGGGGTCCAGTCCTATGGAGCGGATGAGCACGTCGATCCACTCGTCCTCGGTGAAGCGCGAGCGCCGCTCCACGTAGCCCTCGAAGTTGAAGCGGCTCATCTGGATGGGCTTCAGGTTCATCAGGATGTAGGGAGACTCGTCGCGCGCCTCGTTGGGCTCGTAGGCCAAGTCCGCGATGCACCACACTCCCGACACCAGCAGGCGCCTGTTCTTCTTCACCGTGTCCGAGCTCACCAGGACACGGCTCACGCCCAGGTTCTCGAACGTGGCCTCGTAGGCGTCGCGCTTCTCGTTGAGCGTGACGGACACCTTGTCGATGATGCGCTTGTACTCAGACTGCTTGATGTCGCTGCGGATGGCGCCCGCCTCGGCGCGCTGCACGTAGTGCTTGGCCAGGATGCTGCGCACGCGCTCCACGCCGGCCTCGATCTGCTCCTCGTCGTCGGTGGCGCAGTTCTGTCCCAAGAGGAACTCCAGCACGTAGCTCGGCACGGCGGCGTTGCCCTTCACGAGCTTCACCAGGTCCTTGCGCACCACGTATCCCGTGAACACGTCGTTGAGTTTCTTGTCCAAATCGTCCACGAAACGGTCCTTTCCGCGCACCATGAAAATGGCGCGCAAATAAAACTACCGAGACGGCAAGCCCTCTATCAGGCGTTTTCCAAGAGCGTCGCCGTATTGTCGCCCCCTATGAAAATGGCGCGCAAATAAGGCCGTCATGCCCAGGCCGGGACGTACGTCATGTACTTTCTCCCGCCGTTGGGGTCGTAGGGCTTGATGAGCCCTGCGTCCACCGTGTCGCGGATCAGGCGGGATATGGTCGAGGCGCTCGGCTCGTCCGCGCCGAACCGGGCCCTAAGCGACGCGTTGCCCATGGGCGCGCCCTCCATGTAGCAGACACACGCGTGCCAGTACGCGGCCATGACCCTGTCGCTCGGCAGCATGCTCGAGAAGGGCACCCGGGCGCGCAGCGTAACCTTCATGCTCCCCGCGCCGCTCTCGTAGTCGTCTACCTTCGGCGAGGGCAGAAACATCTCCTCGCAGCTCATGACCACCTTGTCCCAGCCCGTGCCCAGCTCCTCGCAGATGCCGAAGCGGCGCATGAGCGAGGCCAGGCGTTGGTTCCTCGACCGGGGAGGGTTGTCGAGCAGCCGCAGGGGCTCTACCAGCGAGGCGCCCGGGTTGGTGAACTCGACCCTGTCGTCGAACACCTCGACGAGCGGGCCGTTGCCCGAGGTCGTCAGGTCCTGGTGCACGAGCATGTTCGCCATGAGCTCACGCAGCGCCTCGGCAGGGTATGGGGCCCGCTGGGTGCGCAGCGCGTCGCCGATGGGCTCGCTCGACGGCAGGATGGCGTGGAGGTACTCGATGGTCTGCTCGAAGCCGTTGGCGTAGCCGACGGGGGAAACGCGATCCTTCAATATCGCGCGCCGCCCCGTGCCTTCGTATTTGACGATCCTGACGGCCTTGCGCTCAAGGCCGGCGAAATCGGACAGGTTGCGGGCGTGGAGAAGCGCTCCCAGGTTCGTTATCGAGAAGCGCCCGTCGTCTTGCTTCGCCACCAGACAGTCCTCGCCCAGGTAGCGCGCGGTCTCCTTCTGGGTCTGCGGCAGCGGAAGGCCCAGGAGCTCGAAGTACTTCGCATAGTCGAGCAGCTCGAGAACGTTTCGCAGCGGCACGTCCTCAAGCGCCGTGGACGCCTCGTAGTCGGCCTTGGTTATCTTGTTCCACACCTCGGCCTCGATCGCCGGGTAGCTCTTCAGCGGCTTGGTGTAGGAACCCACCCTGATGTAGGCCACGTTCTCGAAGTCGACCGTGTGGGAGAAGGCGGGCCGGACCGAGAGCACCACCACGCGGCGCCCGTCGCATTCCCCTTCGACGAACTCGAACGACGCGTTGCCCGAGAGCTGGTGGTGCAGCCAGTTCTCGACCTCCTCGTTGCCGCACTTCAGCGTACGGTGGTCGAACTCGGTCCCCACGACCTCGTGCGTTGCGTCGTCGACGCCCCATATCATGTACGCGCACGATGCCTCGCGGTGCGTGGCCGAGTTCGCGAGCGCGCTGATGTCGCGGCCGATCATCTTGGGGTCTTTGTTGTTGGTCTTGAACTCCACCCACTCGAGCTCGGTGGTGGTTTTCGCAAGCTCGGAAACGAGCAGTCCGGCATCTTTCATCGAAGCTCCTCCATCACGGCCTACTTCCACTCACTCAGGCCCGCAACCTTAGCCAGGGCGCGTGGGAACTTGTTGTAGTTCTTCTTCACGCCGTCGTCCAGGTCGATGTCCACGCGCTCGTTGGCCAGCGGGTAGACGACGTCGCGCTCCCAATCGGATAGCTCGCGCACCACGGCGCGGTACTTGTCGGCCTGGCGGTTGTCGGCCGCGCGCTCGCTTTGGTCGAGCTGGCTGATGGTCGCGTTGAGCTTCTCGATGTCCTCGCGCAGGTACTTGGTGAGGATCTGGCCCACCGTGCTCGGCGTGTAGCGATGCATGTACACCAGGGCCTGGAAGCTGCCCTTGGGGCTGGAAAACATCCAGTAGATGGGGCGCTTGCCGCTGCCCGTCACCTGATAGGTGGCGCAGTGGTCCTTGTAGAAGTCCTTCACGAAGTATTTGCGAAGGACCTTGCCCAAGGCGTCCTCGATGAACCTGACGTTGTCGGCAAGGGCGTCGGCGCCGTAAGTCACCTCGAGCCACTTGCGGAACTGCACCACGATATCGTCGCCGAACCACTCGCCGTCGAGCACGGGGAGGATGGCGTCCTCGTCGGGCAGGAACCCGGCGTCGGGTACCTTGGCCTTGAAGTCGCCGACGGTCTGTTGCGCGTCGGCCAGGATGAGCCCGGGTGCAAACGTGGAGTAGCGTCCCATAATGCAGCCGACGCCGTAGGAAACGAGAGACTTCACGTCGCGCACCAGGTCGGCTCGGCGTACCGACACCTTGTCGTCGGGCACCTCGATGGGCACCTCGCCCCCCATTCCGTAGATGCACGCGAAGATGCGATTGAGCTCCTCCTCGTTGGACTTGAGCTGGCTGAAGCGCTCGTCGCACTCGATACTCCAGCGCTTGAACCGCTCCGAGATGAGCGAAACGGAGGCCGCGCGGGCATCGGAATTCATGCCGTAGGAGAGCTGCTCAGCGCGTTCGTGAGCGGAAGGCGCAAGCGGGTGCCACTCGAAGTCCCAAGAGGTTTCGAAGGAGTCCCAATCGGTGCGAGATACGCACCGCGAGTTGTCGACCAGCAAATCGATGGCTTCTTTATTTTTGCCAACGGTAAATAACGGAAGCGACCTGATTTGACCAACCTCAAAATTCAATGTCGGAGCTAGCACTTTCATCATTGCCAAAGCAACACTTGAATTGAGGAACCCTTCAACAACAGCCTGTTGAGACTCGCGGCCCGTCAGGCTGACAGCGGCATCGGTAAACACAAATCCGCCGTCGTGATGACGAAAAGCAATATCGCCAGATGATATTTTCGAACAAGCACTAGAGGGCAAAAAAGTTGCACTCAAATTGCGCGGAGTCGATGCGGGTGAATCAATAATTGCCTGCCCGTTATTACGCCAATCGATGACAAAACAATTATTGCCATACCATTTTCTAAATTCTCCGCCTTTGTCAGCGGGGACCCAACAAGACTCAATACGGTCACCAATACTACGCCGACTTTGCGTCAGCCGATTGATAGCTACCTCCCACCAAAATCTCAAATACAAATCATTCTTGCCCGTTGTAATCCCTTTAGCGAAATTCGCCCGCATGGTTTCCGTAGTCCAATACGCAATAATGTGTCCCGGGATCGCATTGAAATCATCTTGATTTGCGCAATATCGCCAAGGGCAAGACGGATCATTAATTGCCTCAAGCGCTCTAGGCCGCTGCCATTGCGGGCGATCAAAGTTTTCCAATCGAATGTAATTTCCCATCGAGCTAGTTTTACTCGCTTCAATCGAAAACATGACAGTCGGCACAGTAACGCCAGCAAAACCATGCGTAGATTGCTGGATCATTGAAGATATACGGCATTTAGATAGCAGTTCAACTCGCATATTCTCATACGAAGATAAAAACATCCAGGATGAAGCCGTAATCATTGATTCGAAGCCCTTATCTTCCATTAATTCGAATCCTCTTTCAATGAAGCACGTGCATAGATCATTGCCCCCATTTGGGTATTTTTCTCTGATCCATCGACTCATCCAGACACCAAACTTGCCGCTGCCCATATACGGCGGATTCGCGACCACGCAATCCGCTCGGCACGAGAGTGCCTCGAGCACGCTCTTCATCGTGCGCAGCTTTTTGAGCGCATTAGCTCCAAACAAGTCGTCCTCGCTGAAGTTCGCTATGGCATTGTCCACCGCCGCCATGTCGCCTGGGGCAGGCACGTAGAGGCTGCCCACCTCGGTCATGTGCGCGAAGGCGTCCAGCAGCTCGGTGGCGCCCGCAATCGGGCCTGCGCCGGCGAGGGCGCCAGGCTCGAACTTCACCGTTTCCAGCACCGTCACGTTCGCGTCAATGCGCTTCTCGAAGAAGCCGGGGTCCTTCTCGCGCGCCTTCATCTCAAGGGCGAACTTCGCGATCTCGGCGGCGCGCCCGTCAATCTCCATGCCGAACAGGTTCTTCTGCAGGATGAGCGCCGGTATGTCCTCGGGCAGGTAGCCCTCCTCCTGGTAGATCTCGAACAGCACGTCGAACGCGTACACCAGGATGTGGCCGCTGCCGCAAGCCGGGTCGCACACCGTCAGGTCTTCGGGCGAGTACACCTCGATGAAGTCCTCGGTCTCGCCCTCGGGCGCTATGTAGTAGTCCATCTTTCCCGCCAGGGCGCTGCCGGGGTTGTTGAGCATCCACAGGTGCCCCAGCGAGTTCTCCACCAGGTACTTCACGATCCAGTCGGGCGTAAACAGCTGGGTAGCGGGCGCTAAATCTTCAGGCTTTGCTTTCCTTTTACTGTTGAAGAACTCGTCCTTGCGCTCCGCCACGTAGAACTGGTACAGCCAGCCCAGCACCTCGACGGACTCGCAGGCGTCGTCGTCCATGTCTGCCACGATGCGCCGCAGGATCGAGTCCTCTGCCAGAAGCCCCTGGGGCATGGCCAGGCTCGACGCAGCCGCCTCGCCGAACAGGTACGGCATGGCCTCGGCGTAGTGGGCGCACACGGCCTCAAGCAGCACGCCGTAGGCCGCCTCGGTGCGGTTCGCGCCCGA
>CABRWN010000038.1 GCA_902474645.1 uncultured Collinsella sp. | reverse complement strand
GCGTCCAGGTGGTTCGTGGGCTCGTCGAGTAGCAGCAGGTCGGGAGCCTCGAGCAACAGCTTGCACAGGGCCACGCGGCGGCGCTCGCCGCCGGAAAGCACGTTGACCGGCATGTCGGAATCGGGCAGCTGCAGGGCGTCCATGGCCTGGCCGAGCTTGGAATCGATATCCCAGCCGTCGGCGGCGTCGATCTCGTCCTGGAGCTTTCCCATCTCGGCCATGAGGGCGTCCATGTCGCAATCCGGGTCGCACATCTCCTCGCCGATCTTATTGAAGCGATCGACCTTGGCGATCATATCGCCAAACGCCATGCGCACGTTCTCGATAACGGTCTTGTCGTCGTCGAGCGGCGGCTCCTGCTGCAGGATGCCCACGGTGTAGCCGGGGGTGAGCCTGGCATCGCCGTTGGAGACCTCCTCGATGCCGGCCATGATCTTGAGCAGGGTCGACTTGCCCATACCGTTGGGGCCCACGACGCCGATCTTGGCACCGGGGTAGAAGCTCAGGGTCACGTCGTCAAGGATTACCTTGTCGCCATGGGCCTTGCGAGCCTGATACATCTGGTAGATAAACTCCGCCATATGTCTGTTCTATCCTTTCTACCTGCTGTTTCCCTATTCTTGATTCGCTTTAGTGGAAACGAAATGAGGGAACCAGCTCTGAAACGTAACGAAAAAGGGGCATGGTTGCCCATACCCCCTAATACTACCTGGGAAAAGTCCCCCGGAACATACTATGAACTGCGTACGCTAGTTTTCCGCAACCTTAACGAACGGCTCGCTGCGATTTGCGCCACAGCAGATACGAGTAGACGTAGACGGCTCCGACCGAACCAAACGCCAGAACCGCAATCACCGCGGCGACGACTTCACTCGAAAGCACGCTACCCGCCACGCCCATCACAATCAGGCCAATACCCAGCACCATAAAGCAGGCGCCGCCAAAACGCTGCGTACGGCGCCAGTTCTCGGGATCGGCAAGCGCCCAAGGTGTCTTGATACCGAGCGTATAGTTCTGCTTCACACGCGGCAAGTAGTTGCCTACGCCGATGAACAGCAAACCGACAACACCGGAAATCAGCACGTTAACCGAACCGACCGCCGGCACCACGCCCCAGACCGTAAGCTCTCCCAGCCAGCTTATGGCGCACATGAACAAGGTGAAGGCGATTACGAAGCCCTGGTAGAACTTGCCCGAGGTTCGATATGCCTCACCTTTGGGGTCGATGCGCGGCACCACGCAGAACATTGCGAGAAGCGCCAGAGGCAGCACGCCGAGCGCGGAGGCCATCCAGCTAGGACCCCAACCGTCGACGGCGCCGTTCGCGCCCCAGTGCGTGGGAATCTGCGCAGGCAAGCTCGGCATCACCATGAGGTGCGCTACGACATTGGCGACGCACAGAGCGACCAGCGCAATCCACACGCGCGACGATACCCCCGTGGGGTGAATGCCCTTGTTTTCGTTATTCATCCTTATCACCTTCCGTGTTTGTAAAGCCCATAAACCAGCCAATCAAATCCTGCATGACGGTGGTGTTTAAGCTGTATACGATGTTTTGGCCATGGCGCTCGTCGGTCACCAACCCGGCGTTTTTGAGCGTCGCCAAGTGATGGCTTAGCGACGGCTTACTGATATCGAAATGCTCGGCAAGCTCCCCCGCCGTGCAATTGCCCTCGCGCAGCAACTCCAAAATGCGCCGTCGCGTTGGATCGGCAAGCGCCTTAAAACCCTCTCCCGGCATAAGACCTCCTCTCATCATCTCTCATGACGCGCACACTATACTCGATATTTAGATGTTTGTCTAACTATCTAATCTCAATGCTTCAAACCACATCAAAGTAAGCGCCGTCGCAACCTATGGGCGATTACCTATAATGGCAATAGCTAAAACACGATTCGCTTCCCCATCGGAGGATGTCTATGACCGAAACCGCTGCCGCTCTCGTCGAGACACGCGACACCAAGCTCGAGATCATTATGGGCCGCGAGGCACTCGATAAGCTCGCCGATGCTACGGTGCTGGTGCTCGGCTGCGGAGGCGTGGGCTCCAACTGCTGCGAGGCACTCGCCCGCGGCGGCATCGGTCATTTCGTCATTCTGGACAAGGACATCATCGCGCCCAGCAATATCAATCGCCAGGCTATCGCCTTTCACAGCACCATCGGCAAGCGCAAGGTCGATGTTATGGAAGCCATGATCCACGACATCAATCCCGCCGCCACCGTTATCAAACGCACCGAATACCTGCTGAGCGACAACATCGACGAGTTCTTCGCGAGCGTTTTGGAGCAGACGGACGGCAAGCTCGACTACGTCGTCGACGCCATCGACACCATCTCGGCCAAGCTCACCATTGCCAAATATGCTCAGGACCACGACATTCGTTTGGTTAGCTCCATGGGCGGGGCCAACAAGCTCCATCCCGAGTGCCTCCGCTTTGCTGACATCTTCGATACGGTACGTGACCCCATGAGCCGCATTATGCGCAAAGAATGCAAGAAGCGCGGCATCAAGAGCCTGCACGTACTGTTTAGCTGCGAGGAATCGGTTAAGACACAGCCCCGCGACCCTTCCAACATCCACGAGCGCACCGAGCTGGGAACCGCCAGCTTTATGCCGCCCATCATGGGCCAGATGATCGCCGGCGAGGTTATCCGTCAGATCAGTGGCCGCGGCACCGAGCGCGTGCGTGCCGATGGCCAGCGCCTAGACTAGCGGAGCGCGCCGAGATGGAGCCCCGGTTATTTGATGCACATTGCCATCTTGATTTAATGGCTCACCCGGACGCTGTTGCCGATGAGGCAACGGCGCTGGGCTTGGGTCTATTTGATTGCGGCGTCGATCCACGCGACTTCGCTAGCGCACACGGGCGAACCCGTCGCCCTCCTACCGTCATCAAGGGCATCGGCCTCCATCCCTGGTGGCTCGCCGACGGCCGCTGCGGTCCTGCCGAAGTCAATCTGCTTTGCGAAGTTGCTGCCCAAGAGCGCTACATCGGCGAGGTCGGGCTCGACTTTTCCGCTCGTTTTGCCGGAAGTGAGCCGCTACAAATACAGGCATTTGACCGGCTCTGCGATACACTCGTGCAGCATCCTCTTGTCGGGCGTGTGATATCAATTCACGCCGTTCGTTCGGCAGGAGCCGTACTGGACGTCCTCGAATCGCATGGACTACTCATCCCAAACTCCGACTCCCCCGCTATCATCTTCCACTGGTTTAGCGGCACTTCGGACGAACTCGTCCGCGCGCGTAATGCGGGCTGCTATTTTTCCGTCAACGAACGCATGCTCGCCACCAAGCGCGGTCGCGAATACGCACGACAGATTCCACTCGACCGTCTACTGCTCGAGACCGATGCACCAGCGGAGGTACACACAGAAACAAGCGCGCCGTCGCTCATCAAATCGCTCACAAGGGCCTCGATACGCATTGCCTCACTCAAAAACTGTGACGCAAAGCGCATCGAGTCGGTAGTTTTAGCAAATGCGCACTCTGTTTTTGACCTTCGCTAATCCCTGTGGGCAAAAATGCCAAGGGACATGCGAATCGCACAACGCAGTCCCTATTGGTAGGCAGTACAATTCGGCAGCATTACACCAATTCGTGCATGAGATCACGGTTGCGTGCATACAATTCGTCAAAGATATGACGACGTGACGCATACAACTCGTGGGCAGCCATATCGGGCACGATTGTTTGCGCAACGCCAAGGACTTGGGCGAGCTCATCCCATGATGCATAGGCGCCACCTGCGAGAGCTGCCATAATGGCATCACCGAAGCATGCGCCCACCGTAACCTTGGCAACCGAGACCTCGCGCCCACATACGTCGGCGATAGCCTGCATCCAAACTGGATTCTTGGTTCCACCTCCGACAAGCATAATGCGCCCAATTGGCAGTCCATGCTCTCGCTCGATTATGTCGACATGGGATGCAACGGTATACGCGACGCCTTCCAAGGCGGCGCGAACCATATGGGCTCGCGTATGCCTTCCGGTCAGGCCAAAGAAGACGCCACGCGCCTCGGGATCGTTGAGCGGAGTACGCTCCCCCGCAAAGTACGGCAGACACAGGAGCCCATCGGCACCCGGCGCCACGTCGGCGGCATCATGCGCCATAACCGAATAGGCATCGGGGCCACCGTGGCCCTCGGCCTCTACGGCGTCGCGATACAGCTCTTGGCGCAGCCACGATGTGAGTGCGCCCGCCGTATTGGTCCCCGCGCAGATCCCGTAAGTTCCGGGAATGATAAACGTCCCTGGCCACAGGCGGGCATCATCGATCATATGATCAGCTAGGTAGATGAAATACGCCGTACTCCCCAACTGTACCATCATATCGCCGGGACGGAATACACCCGTCGAAATGGCCTCGGCACCAGAGTCGCCCGTTCCCACTAAGACAGGTGTCCCTGCCGCGAGCCCCGTCGCCTCAGCCGCACGCCGCGTAATCACCCCGGCAATATCGGTAGCCGACATTACCTCCGCCATCTGGTCAGGCCGGCAGAAACGAGCACATTCCCGAGCATCAACCTTCCAGGTGTAGCGGTCGTATAGGGGAAGAAAATCCTCCGCCAAATAACGGTCCACCGTAAAACGCCCCGTCAACTTTGCGCACAGAAACGATGACGCCGTCAGGAACTTCGCGGCACGTTCGTGCACCTCAGGCATATTCTCCTTAAACCACAAGATCTTGGGAGCAATATCTGACGAGCAGGGATCGTGCCCGAAAAGCTCGCGTGCGCGATCTGACCCATATTCGGAAAGGAGCTCGTCAATCTGTGGCTTCGAACGTGCATCGACTCCATACAAAATCGCGGGCGCCAGCGCGTTGCACTCGGTATCGACCGGCACGCAGTCGCAACCCAATGCGGAAAGGCCCACGCATCCAATCTGCGCCGCGTTAACCCCCGATCGCGCCACCAGCTCGCGCGACAAGCGGCAAAAATCGCCCCACCAAACTGCCTCCGCGTCATGCTGGTACCATCCATCGCACGGGTTGTCCGTCTCGTGTCCACAAGAGGCTTGGCAAACGATGTTGCATCGATCATCGATTAAGACGCCTTTAGAGGCGCTTGTCCCAATATCAATACCCAAATAGAACGCCATAGGTGCCTACTCCCCTCGCGCCGTACGAGCGGCAGCCATAAAACAAGCTACCCGCTCAACATCGACCGGGGCATCCAGCTTTCCGTCGCGCTTTAAACACGTGCCGACAAACGCGCCATCGTAGTGAGCAAATACGTCAGCCACGGTATTTTCGCGACAACCGGTGCCACATACCACAGGTACTTGGCCAACACGCTCGCGAACCTCATCGGCAAGCTCGCCCGAAGCGCCACGACCGGCAGCCGAACCGCCGATGACCATCGCATCCGGTAGGCAATTAAAGAGAAGTGAATCGGCAATGTCCGCAGTCGTGCGGTCGTTGAGATAAACCTCCCCCTCGCTCGTGATGAAGTGAAAAAGCTTGAGGTCGTCCAGGCGCAGCGCCGCCTTGCGACGCATGGTGTGGGCGAAATCTCGGTTAATCAGCCCGAGATCACCGGCCCAGGCACCGCAAAAATTGCAGCGCGTGAACTGCGCGTCGACGGCAGCGCACAGCTCGATTGTGGCATCACCATCGTAAATAGCCTCAGCTCCCCAAGGAGTCGACAGATCATGGGATAGAGCCCCGATTACATAGCCCATCGATGCAAGGGTTGAAGGAGAAACATGCTGCTCATAGGGCATCGAGAGCTCATTGGTAATCAAAATGCCATCGACACCGCCCTGCTGCAACGCCTCGAGATCACGCTTGGCAGCTTCCACGACCTGCGATACGCTTCCGCCCGGGTAATACAGTGGATCGCCCGGCAGAGGACGCAGGTGCAGCATTCCGATAACCGGCTTTTCGGTCTTGAACATCGAAGTTAGAAACGACATAACGCGCTCCTTCATAGGGTTTTTGCAGGGACGTTACTCCCCCAGCACCTCGACGTACACTTTTCGCTTCTGCGGACCGTCAAACTCCGCAAGATAGATGTTCTGGGCACTTCCGCACACGATGTGGCCATCTTGGACGGGAAAGAAGCAACTGTTTCCACAAATCATGCTCTTGATATGCCCACAGGAGTTGTTACCGGTGGCTCCATAGCTCGGCAAGAAGTGTGCGTGCACATAGGGGGCATCGAGTGGGGCGATGCGATCAAGCGTCTCCATAAGATCCGTCTCCACGCAGGGCAGCCCCTCGTTTACCACGATTCCACAGGTCGTATGCGACAAAATAATCGCTGCCAAGCCATTGGTCACCGAGCTGCGTTCGATGGCAGCGTGCACGTCTTCGGTAATATCGATGAACTGGTCCGGAGCAGTCGATAGATAGCTCAATGTCTCGAGCGTCACCATGTCTACTCATCCCCTTCAAGAAAACGCAGGGCATTACCCCAGTAGAGCCTTTCTCGCGCATCATCGCGCATGGGCACGGTATCGAGCGCCCGCTTGAGTTTGAATGCACGGAAGCGCGGCGTATTGCTGGCGAACATCACTTGGTGCGATAGCGCGCGCTCATACCACAGCGGCCCCATATCGACCGTGAAAAGACGCTGCATCATCTCCTCGGGCGAATCGATGTAAGTGATAGAGGTGTCCGTGTAGCAGTTGGGATACTTGAGCAGCATCGCCACGGTCTCGCGCACCCAGGGCCAGCCAAAGTGAGTCAAACTAAAGCGCACATTTGGATGCGTTGCGATTGTGTGCTCAAATGCAAGCGGGTTACTGCGCGAGAGCTCTGCGCCAGGCTCCCAAGACATACCGGCATGGAAAACCACCGGCTTGTTATAGCGCTCGCACAGCTCGTAAAGCGGCTCGGCCACAGCATCATCGGGGGCAAAACCCTGCTTTGCAGGATGCAGGCAAAGCCCCTTTGCCCCCAACTCGGTAAAGGCGCGCTCCAATTCGTCTGCGGCACCGCTCACCTGCGGATCTACGCTCGCAAATCCCCATAGACGATCGGGATGCGCGGCAACCAGCATGGCAATCTGGTCATTGGTGCCAAAGTGTCCTCCGCATGCCGTGGTTACATCGAGCGGCATGAGCACGCTCTTCTGCACATCGCAGACGTCCATCTCGACTTGAAGCTCATCCCAATCCATGGGGCCCATATGCCCCATACCAAATTCTCGTGACCAAAAGCCGAATCCATCAGGCTCATCACCCGGCTTACAGATCTCGCCGTAGAGCATAGGATGGACCAACATGTCGATAACCATTTCGTACTCCTTTCCAGGCATTTGACCCTAGTACGGCTCAAACGAACCAATCACTCGGGACGACAGCTCAGCGCCCGCCTTCATACACGCCGGAATATTAAGGCCATCGATCACGCCCTTGGTAAACCCGGCAATATACGAATCGCCGGCACCCACGGTATTAACGACCTTCTCCGCCGGTACGATCCCGCACTCATAGAAGCGCTCACCGTCATAGGCAATGCTCCCCTTCTCGCCAAGCGTGGCAACCGCAACGCGCGGTCCCAATCCCTGCACGTGGCGTACCCAGTCCCGCAGCTCCGGAGTGTCCTCTTCAAACGACATGAACGCATAGTCTACGTAAGGAAAATGAGCCTCGCATGCATATTCGGGATCCTGGCTGAACACCGAGAAGTCCATAACCACCGTCTTGCCCGCATTATGCCATTCGGGCAGGAGGTCCAAACAATTGCCAAACAGGTCGGTGTGAATGATGTCATGCTCTAGGATAAACTCCCGGTCGTCTTCATTCGGTCGATATGTCTCCATTACGCCATCAATTGCCTCGAGATGTACGCGATCGACGCCGTCTTTCAATGCCATGAGCATCACCGAGGTGTCGCCATCCTCCACCCGCAGATGTGAGATATCGAGCCCCTCAGCGGCCAGCGCCTCTCTCATCTTGTCTCCGTACTCGTCCTTGCCGACAACCGACACGGCGGATACCGAAACGCCCATTCGTGCAAGATGGATACCCCAGTCAATGCCGTTACCAGTCGGATAGAACACGCCGATGTTTTGATAGACGTCCGCGCAGCAAAAACCAGCCGCACACGCTTTAATACCCATGGTCTTCTCCAATGTTCAAAAGGGGACCCACCACATGGCGAGCCCCCTTTTCGCGTTTCGCTTATTGTTTTGCATCGGCTGTCCAAGGCCTCATAGCCAGACCGCCGCACGTTTTCTTAAGCTATTCGACGATTGGTGCTCCGTGACCCCAAGAACCTTCCATACCGCACACGGTCGAGGCAAACCCGGCAGCAAAGTCGAGCGCGCGCTCGATGGCCTCGGCGCCATCCTCGCCACGCTTGGCGGAATCGAGATAGCACATCAAAAACGAGGTGAGGAACGAGTCGCCCGCCCCCATGGTGTCCTTCATGTCCGTTACCGGTTTAGCCAGCTGGCGGTAATAACGCTCGCCGTCGTAAGCAATGCAGCCCTCGGCGCCCGCCGTAGCCGACACAAAACGCGGACCCAGGCCCTTCACCCATGCCAAACGCTCGCGAATCTCGTCCTCACTCGCAGCATCCGCCGCACTAAAGAAAGCGAAATCGACGTAGGGCGCAATCTGCTCGTAGTACTCGTCGGTGGAGTCGTCCGAAAAGTCAAAAGAGACCGTGACGCCCGCAGCCTTCAACTTGGGCAGCTCGCGCTCGGTAAAGCAATAGTTGCCCGAATGAACCACATCGAACTGCTTCATGTACGCAAGGTCAAAGCGATCGAGGACATAGCGCGCATCGCCACGGATACCGCCCTCGTTGGAGCCAAGGAAGACACGGTCACCGTCAACGACGGTCACGCGAGCCGCTCCGTTCTCGCCAATCATCTGCTCGCACTTGTCAAGCTCGATACCCTCATCCTCGAGGCTTGCAATAACATGCT
Organism: uncultured Collinsella sp.; assembly: GCA_902474645.1. Classification (GTDB taxonomy): domain Bacteria; phylum Actinomycetota; class Coriobacteriia; order Coriobacteriales; family Coriobacteriaceae; genus Collinsella. Next base: position 4,794 of record CABRWN010000038.1, on the reverse strand, counting down.
CGGCAGCGGCGTCATTGCCAAAAATGCCCATGTATGCGGAGCGTGCGGCACCGCATTTCTTGGCATAAACGGCAAAGTTCACCGCATTGCCGCCGGGATACATGGTGTGGATATGCTCGTAGCGATCGACGACGTTGTCGCCAAATCCGAGCGCGTTAACGTTAAATGCCATGGCCTTTGCCCCTTCTAGTACTCGACAACACCCATATAGCGACGGAAATCGGGATCGTGATCAAACACCTTGCCGCGTGCAGCACGCAGCTCGCAGTTCATGGCGTAGAACAGCACCGGGTCCAGATAGGCACGGACGCTCGCCGGCACGGCTTCCATACCGTACTCCTTAGCATCGAGCACCATCAGCGTATCGGTATGCGTCTTAAGGAACGCCAGGGCGCGCTCGTCCATAGCACGGCACTCGCTGGAGCCCATCTGCAGGAAGTAAAAAACGCCATCCTGAGTAGCCTCGAAGGGGCCATGGAAGTACTCGGCAGAGTGGATGTAGCTGCAGTGCTGCCACTGCATCTCCATAAGAGAGCAGATAGCGAAACCGTAGGTCTGGCTAAAGTTGGGACCGCTGCCCAGAATATAGAAGAACTCGTGCTCCTGGCAAAGCTTGGCAAAGCGATCGCCCAGCTCGGCATTTACCTTCTCGCGTGCCGGGGGAAGAATCTTATCCATCTCGGCGATACCGGCATACATATCGGCAAGATCGGCGTAGCCCTCCTGCTGATCGAGCAGCTCTGCCGCAAGCGACAGCGAAATGCCAGCGGGGACCTCGGCCTGCGGCACACCCTCGCCCCACGGGTAGACCCACGTGGTCCACTTGCCGGAGTCGATCTTAGATCCAGCGTTGTCGGTCTGGGCGATCACCGTAGCGCCGGCAGCAAGGGCAATCTCGCAGCCCTCGACGACCTCCGGGGTATTGCCACTGTGGCTGCAAGCGATGACCAGGGACTTCTCGCCCAGACGACGCGGACGCATAATGTCGAATTCACGCGCGGTATAGATATACGAAGTGAAGGTGGTTGCCTCGCGTTGCAGAAGCTCGTGAGCCGGGATCAAATCGATCATGGAGCCACCGCAAGCAATCCAGTAGACGCTGTCGAACTTGCCCTTCTCGGCAATTGCCTCTTTGATCAGATCGTGTGCGTTCATATCCAGTTCCTTTCTTATTTGGCCCGCAATCAATGACGTTGGTTGCGTGGCCGATAGTTGTTTTAGTCAATCAGATATTTCTCGAATGCGGCCATGTTCTTGGCATCTGCCGCCGCCGGGTCATCGTAGTAACGACCGTCCGTGATTTCCTGGCCCAGCATGCCGTCGAAACCATGGGCGTTGAGTGTGGCGACGAAGGCGTCCATATCGTGCTTGCCATCGCCCCACACCAGATGGCCATACGGGTCACCGTCGATAAAGTGCATCTCGTGAATTGCCCCATCACCAAAGGCGGCAAACCAGTCCTCGAGCGTCTCGCCTGCAACGCCCATCGCGGTTGTATCAACCATGGGCTGTAAGTACGGGCTCGCGACCTCGTCAATCATGCGCTTCGCATCGGAAACCGTCGTCACAAGGTTGCTCTCCTCGGGACGCAGGCTTTCCATCGTAAGCACCAGACCGTGCTCGCCGGCATACTCCGCCAGAATGGACAAGTGCTCGCGGCTGCGCTTCCAGGCTTCCTCGCGGTCCTCGTCCCAGTCGCCCCAGCCCGAGTTGACGGACATACGGTCGCACCCAAGTACCTCGGCAAGCTCAATGCCGTGCTTAAAGTACGCCAGGCTGCGCTGTTCATGCAGCGGTTTGCGTGCGCAGTACTGCCAAGGATAGACAACATTCTCGGGGCACAGAGTACGATACCTAAGCCCACGGTCTGCAGCCTTTTTCGCCAGGACCTCAGCCTCAAAGTAGCCCGTGTGGTCGAGCGTCACATGCGGCTCCGCACACCACAGCTCAATGGACTCAAAGCCCAAACGCTGCTGCACATCAAGGAAGTAATCGAGCGACCACATGATGTAGTGGATATTCATGCCCGCAATCTGTTCGCGGTGCAGCGTCGGTTTGGATTCAGACATCTTATGCCTCCTTATTTCGATCGAACACGATTTGTCCGTCCGACATCGTCATGTCAACCGCAAGATCACGTGCGTCGCGATAATCGAGGTCGAACACATCCCGATCGAGCACGCAGATATCGGCAAGCTTGCCAACCTCGAGCGTACCCAGCTCGTCTTCGCGCATCAGGTCGTACGCGCCCCCGGCAGTCCAAGCGCACAAGAGCTCGACAAGCGTCAGCGTGTTGACCTCATTCACGGGCAGTCCGTCGGCGAAGAATCCGCCGCACGCGCTGTAAATTGACTCGCCCAGGCTCGGAATCAGCAGCGGCAAATCCGTTCCACAGCACACTGTGCATCCGGAATCTTCCATGCCGCGGCGATTCCAGCTGTGTAAAAGTCGCGTCTCGCCAATTTGTCGACGCATCATCGACAGGCAATCCTCGCGCCGGTCCAGCGTCAGAATCTGCGGATAGACCTCGCAAATTCCACCTAACTTGCCAAACTCGACAAGATCGGTCGGGTCAGAGTTCTCGAGATCGGTAATCGCATGGCGGCGAAGCATCCGTCCATGCTCGTCTCGAGGCAGCGAGGCATAGAGCGCCACGGTGCGACGAACGGCGCCATCGCCCTGGCAATGCAAGGAATATCGGAAACCGTCAGCATCAATTGCACGCAGCTCGCTCTCAATCAGATCCCACTCTGGCTCCCCGACGACCGTCTTGCCGGCAGCGCCCGCATCGGCCGTGTCCTCATAGGGTTCAATCATCTCGGCAAGCCCCGCCCATACGCCGCGATCGGTCATACGGTTGAAGCCAGAAAAACGAACGAACGATCCCCGGAAGCGCTCTCGTGCCTCGCGGGCATATGACAGATTTGCACCGGCACCCACCGGCTGCGACATCATAGAGACGCGAACCGTCAGCTCACCAGATTCCTCACGGCGAGCCATTTCGTCGGCAAAGCCGTAGTAGTCATCAAACGCCATTTCCTTGATGGCGGTAACGCCGCGCTCGTTAAGCATGCTCATGTAGTCCGAATACCCGGCACGCACCTCGGGCAGCGCGAGGAAATCGCTCATCATGCGCCAGATCTTCTCGGCATAGCACGCCTGGGGCGTAAAGCCGTATCGCGCACTGGCGGCAGCATTGAGAACGCAGGTCTCCGCACCCGGTGTAAAGCAGACGACAGGGATATCGCCAAAACAATCGTCAAACACAGCTGCCGTATTTGCGTTCTCGGCATCCGATGCCAACGTTTCGGGCAGGTTGTGGCCAAAAGCCGCCGCGCAATCCGGATGATCTTCTTTCCATGCACGCAAGAGCGACACGGCCTCTTTGGCATCAGCGACGCCGGACAGATCAGACCCCAACGTCCGCAGCGCCCAACCTGTATAGAAGGTATGCACATCGATCAGGCCAGGCATGACAGTGCGGTCGCCCAGGTCAACTACCTCGTCCGCCTGGGTCAAATACGAAGCTACCTCACACTTGGTACCAACAGCCTCAATTCGATTGCCACGGACCGCTACGAAACCTTCAAACGGCAGGTCCCCCGTACCGGTAAAGACGCTCTTAGACGTCAGGACCGTCAAACGATCAGACATCACAACCACCTACACCGGAAGCATGCCAGAGATTGCCGTTACGATCAGGCCAAAGACGACCATGAAAATGAAGAACTTCCAAATGGTCTTCCACCATTGGCCAAACGAAATCCTAGCCACGGCAAGGCCGGCGACCGTCATGCCCGCCACGGGGCTGATGGTGTTGATGGTCTGGTTGGCAAACTGGAGCGCGGTGACGGCCGCCTCGGGATTGAGGCCCATGAGCTCGGTCAGGGAGCCCATAACGGGCATGGTGAGCGCCGCCAGGCCAGAACTCGAGGGAACCAGCAAAGAGAGCAGGCCAAGGACGATATACATAAACGTGGTGTAGACGGCGGCTGGTGCACCGGCGAGCGCAGTAGCGAGCGCCTGGAGGATGGTGTCGATGATCATGCCACCCTCGGCGATGACCAGAATACCGCGAGCGATACCGATAACGATGGCAGCGTACGCGAAGTCGGCGAGACCCTTAACGAACTCCTCAGCGATCGTCTGCTGGTCAAGACCGCCCAGGATACCGGCAAGCAAGCCCATGCCAAGGAACACAGCAGAAATCTCATTCATGTACCAGCCCTGGGTAACAAGACCCCAGACGATAATGCCCATACCGCAGGCAAAATCGATAAGCACGAGCTTCTGACGGATAGTGAACTCTTCCTCGATGGAGGCATCGGTCACGGAAAACTCAATACGCTTGAGCTTATCGTCCTCGTACGTAATGGACGACTCGGGGTTTTTCTTGACGCGCATGGCGTAGCGCATGGCCCATGCGATACCGACGGCAGTGAAGATGACCCAAGAAACGGCGCGCAGCCACAGCTGAGGATTGCCCTCGATGCCAATGATGCCCTGGGCGATCAAAACATTAAACGGGTCGATGGTCGAAGCACAATATCCCAGGTTAGGACCAAGGAAGCAGATGATGAATGCCGTCATCGAGTCATAACCGATACCCATCATGATGGGAATGAAGATGGCATAGAACGGCAGGGCTTCCTCAGACATGCCAAACGTAGTGCCGCAAATGGACAGCAACGTCATCGTAATGGGAATGATGAGGATGTCCTTGTTCTTGAGCTTTTTAAGAGGCTTCGGTAGTTTGTGTGACAAGGGGCTAGCCTAGGCAGCAACGCTCTTCGC
>CABRWN010000037.1 GCA_902474645.1 uncultured Collinsella sp. | reverse complement strand
CCGCGCGGCGTGGGCGCCTGGATGGCCGTCTTTGCCGACGGTAGCCAGGCGGGCACCATCGGCGGCGGCAAGATCGAGCTCTTTGCGCTGGATGAGGCGCGCGAGCTCCTGAGCGCGGGACAGTCGCGTCTGGTCCGCTACACCATGGGCGGCGAGAACTCCGATACCGGCATGATTTGCGGCGGAGCTATCTGCCTGTGCTACCTGCATCTGGATGCGACCCAGGCACCGTTGTTCCAGGAAATTGCCGACGTCTTGGCGTATCGACGCATCGGCGACTTCGTCATCGACTTTGAGCCGTTTATCGCGAGCGCGCTCGGGGGCGATGTGGCCGAGTACCATGGCAAGGAATCGCGCCATACCATTGCCGGCTGCCCCGGGCTTTCGCTGGTGGAGGAGGGGAGTAACGTCACCTACACTAACGCCGCCTCCGAGATTCCTCCCGCGCACATCGAGACGCTCTGCCCCGAGGGCCTGACCTACATTTTTGGCTGCGGCCACGTGGGCGCTGCGACGGCGCGGGTGCTCACGGCGGCGGGCTTTGCCGTCGTGGCCTGCGACGATCACCCCGGCACGTTGACGCCCGAATGGGTGCCCGGTGTCTACGACCGTCGCCTGGTCGACTACAAGAGCCTGAGCAAGCAGTGCCCCATCGGCCCGCGCGACCTGGTGGTCGTCGCCACGGCGGGTCACAAGTCCGATATCGACGTGGTGATTCAGGCCATGCGTGCCAAACCCGCCTATCTGGGCTGCTTGGGCTCGCGTCGCAAGACGGCCTTTGTGCGTGCCCGCCTGGAGCAGGAGGGCTTTACGCAGGACCAGATCGACGAGCTGCACCTGCCGATCGGCGTTGCCATCGAGGCCGAGGATCCCGAGGAGATCGCCATCTCCATCGCCGCCGAGATGATCCACCTGCGCCGCACCAAACTCGTCCCCCGCAAGCGCTAATCGCATCCCCACCAATAAGTTGCGGTGAAATACGGATTGTTTAAGCCTGTTAGGCCGCCAAACAGTCCCTATTTCACCGCAACTGCTTTTTGGGACCCATTTGTGCGGGGGAGTTGTGGAGTTGTGCAGGCAGACGAGGTTTTTCTGGAAATACGCACCCAATGCGCGTATAGTACCGATTGTTTTGTCGGCTCCTGCTGCGTCGAGTCCAAACCGCGAAATGCCATGAGCGGCGCGGATGCAGTCAGGAGGCACGAGGACAACCCACCGTGGCCACGCCCCGTGCTTAAAACCCCAAGAAGGAGTGAACAATGGCAGAAGAGAAGTATGTACCGCGTCTGAAGACCAAGTACAACAACGAGGTCAAGCAGCAGCTTCAGGACAAGTTCCAGTACGAGAACGTCATGATGATCCCCAAGTTTGAGAAGATCGTCGTGAACATGGGTGTCGGCGAGGCCGCTACCGATTCCAAGGCCATCGACGGTGCCGTGCGCGACCTGCGCGCCATCACCGGCCAGCAGCCGATGATCACCCGTGCCCGCAAGTCCATCGCTACCTTCCGCCTGCGCGCTGGTATGCCGATCGGCTGCAAGGTTACCCTGCGTGGCGACCGTATGTGGGAGTTCTTCGATCGTCTGACCTCCGTCGCGATCCCCCGTATCCGCGACTTCCGCGGCATCTCCGCCAAGAGCTTCGACGGCCGTGGTAACTTCTCCATGGGCGTCACCGAGCAGCTCATCTTCCCCGAGATCGACTTCGACTCCGTCGATCACCAGCGTGGTATGGACATCACTTTCGTGACCACCGCCAACACCGATGAGGAGGCCAAGGCCCTTCTGGACGCCTTCGGTTTCCCGTTCAAGAAATAGGTTCACCTGCCCTATAAGCGCCGTTCCCACAAGGGGGCGGCGCTTGGGGCGAACAATACTCTATGTGAGGAGGATATAAGTGGCTAAGACATCGATGATCGTCAAGTGCAATCGCAAGCAGAAGTTCTCTACTCGTGAGTACACGCGCTGCCAGCGCTGCGGCCGTCCGCACTCTGTGTACCGCAAGTTCGGCCTGTGCCGTGTCTGCTTCCGCGAGCTTGCACTCAAGGGCGAGCTTCCCGGCGTTAAGAAGGCCAGCTGGTAAGTCACTACCAGCGTTTCAAGCATCAGTTTGGAACAGGGAAAACGCGCTAAAAAGGCTTTGCCGTTAAGGGCGGCGAAGAACCAAGAGCACGTGTTCATCAAGAACGAAGGAGAATCTGTATGAACCTTACAGACCCGATCGCAGACATGCTTACGCGCATCCGTAACGCTAACTCTGTGAACAAGGCCACGGTCTCCATGCCGAGCAGCAAGAAGCTCGTCGAGATCGCTCGTGTTCTGCACGAGGAGGGCTACATCGAGGGCTACGATGTCGAGGACACCGTTCCCCAGAAGACTCTGCACATCACGCTTAAGTATGGTCCCAAGAAGGCTAAGGTCATCAACGGCATCCGCCGCATTTCCAAGCCGGGCCTGCGTAAGTACACCGGCGTTGCCGACATGCCCCGCGTCCGCGGTGGCCTTGGTACCGCCATTATTTCCACCAGCCATGGCGTTATGACCGACCGCGATGCTCGCAAGCACAACGTCGGCGGCGAGATCATCGCTTACGTCTGGTAATTCGCTCGGTAGGTAGAAGGAAAGGAGATCACCGTGTCTCGTATCGGTAATAAGCCTGTCCAGATTCCCGCCGGAGTCGAAGTGGCAGTCAGCGGCAACAACGTTGTCGTCAAGGGCCCCAAGGGCCAGCTCGAGCTCGATGTCTTTGAGAAGCTCGCTATCAACGTCGAGGACAACGTCCTCACCGTTTCCCGTCCCGACGACGAGCGTGAGACCCGTGCCCGCCACGGCCTCACCCGCGCCCTCATCCACAACATGGTTGTTGGCGTTTCCGAGGGCTTCGAGAAGAAGCTCGAGCTCGCCGGCGTCGGTTACCGCGTGCAGCAGAAGGGCAAGAACCTCGAGTTCTCCCTGGGCTTCTCGCACCCCGTGATCGTCGAGGCTCCCGAGGGCATCACCTTCGAGGTTCCCGACAACACCCACGTGAACGTCAAGGGTATCAACAAGCAGCAGGTCGGTCAGATCGCCGCTGAGATCCGCGGCCATCGTCCTCCCGAGCCTTACAAGGGCAAGGGTATCCACTACGTTGGCGAGCACATCCGCCGCAAGCTGGGTAAGGCCGCCAAGTAGTCGTAACCGACTCACTCGCATAAGACCAGCACCCCGTCAGGTGCTGGCAAGATCAACCTTTTTAGGAGTTTACGTATGAACAAGCATAAGGCGAAGCTGGAAGGCCTCAAGCGTCGTCAGCGTCGTGTTCGCGGCAAGGTCTCGGGTACCTCCGAGCGTCCGCGTCTTCGCGTGACCCGTACTAACGCCAACATCTATGCCCAGATCATCGACGACAGCAAGGGCTCCAGCCTGACGCTCGTCTCCGCCTCGACCCTCGAGGCCGAGTTCAAGGGCACCCACACCTCGAACAAGGAGGCTGCGGAGAAGGTCGGTCAGCTCGTTGGCAAGCGTGCCATCGAGGCCGGCATCACCAAGGTCGCCTTCGATCGCGGTGGCCGTATCTACCATGGCCGCGTCAAGGCCCTCGCCGAAGGTGCTCGTGCCGCCGGTCTCGAGTTCTAGGAGGTATGTAGCACATGGCTCGTAATCAGAAGCAGCAGCGCGAGGCCTCCGAGTTCGAGGAGCGCGTCGTTTACATCAACCGCGTGTCGAAGACCGTCAAGGGTGGTCGTCGCATGAGCCTCGTCGCTCTCGTCGTCGTTGGCGACGGCAAGGGCAACGTCGGCGTTGGCATGGGCAAGTCCGCTGAGGTGCCCATGGCCATCTCCAAGGCGTCTCTCGATGCCAAGAAGAACATGTTCCACGTGCCGGTGACCGATCAGGGCACCATTCCGCACGAGGTTCTCGGTCACTTTGGTGCCGGCCGCATCATCATCAAGCCCGCTGTCGAGGGTACCGGCGTTATCGCCGGCGGCGCTGTGCGTCCCCTCTTCGAGCTTGCTGGCATCAAGAACGTCCTGTCCAAGTCCCTCGGTACCGACAACGGCCTCAACATCATCAAGGCTGCCGTCGAGGGCCTCAAGGAGCTCTCCAGCCCTGAGGACGTCGCGGCTCGCCGTGGTCTGACGGTCTCCGAGATGTTCGTCGGTAAGGAGAACTAAGCATGGCTGACACCATCAAGATCAAGCAGGTCCGCAGCACCAACGGTTGCAAGCAGGACCAGGTCCGTACTGTCCGTGCCCTCGGTCTCCACAGGATCCGCGAGGTTCGCGAGATTGCTGACAACGAGTCCGTCCGCGGCATGATCTTCAAGGTCAAGCACCTTGTCGAGATTGTAGAGGAGTAGCAAATGCAGCTTCACGATCTTACTCCCGCGCCCGGTTCCACCAAGAACCGCAAGCGCGTCGGCCGTGGCAATTCTTCGGGTCACGGCACCACTTCTGGCCGCGGTCAGAAGGGCCAGGGTTCCCGCTCTGGCGGCACCAAGGGTGCCGGCTTCGAGGGCGGCCAGACTCCGCTGGCTATGCGCCTGCCCAAGCTTCCGGGCTTCCGCAACCCCCGTCGTATCGAGTACACCGCTGTTAACGTTGAGCGTCTTGAGCGTAAGTTTGAGGACGGCGCTGTGATCGACGGTGCCGCTCTTAAGGCCGCTCGCATCACCAAGAGCGAGTTCGAGCCCGTCAAGGTGCTCGGCAATGGTGAGCTCACCAAGAAGTTCACGGTCAAGGTCGACAAGGTCAGCGCTTCTGCGCAGGCCAAGATCGAGGCCGCCGGCGGAAAGGTCGAGCTGCCGTGCTAAATGGTCTTAAGAATGCTTTCCGCATCAAAGAATTGCGCGAAAAGATTCTTTTTACCATAGCTATGCTCGTCGTGTACCGCATTGGTGCGCACGTTCCTGTGCCCGGCATTCCCTTCCAGGGGATGCTGGGCCTTTTCTCGACCGATAACAATTCGGTCGCCGCAGGTGCTATGGCCCTCCTGAATCTTTTCTCTGGCGGCGCGTTGAGCTATGTGTCGGTGTTTTCGCTGGGCATCATGCCTTACATCACCAGCTCGATCATCCTCCAGATGCTCCAGGCCGTCGTGCCTTCCCTGCACGAGCTTGCCCGCGAGGGCGAGGTCGGTCAGACCAAGATTACGCAGTATTCGCGTTACCTCACCCTGGCTCTGGCAATCCTCAACTCCGTGGGTTACCTCTTCCTCTTTAAGAGCTTCGGCATCAGCTTTAATGGCGCCGGCGCTCCCGAGATCATCTTCGACCTCATGATCGTCGGTACGCTCACCGCGGGCGCCATGCTGATCATGTGGATTGGTGAGCTCATCACCCAGCGCGGTATCGGCAATGGCATGTCGCTGATCATCTTTGCGAACATCATGGCCGGTCTGCCGCAGGCTATCTTCTCCAGCACCGAGGGCAATGCCGGTGGCATCATCACCATGGTGATCATCTGCGCCATCATCCTGCTGGTTATCCCGCTGATTGTTTTCCTTGAGCGCGGCCAGCGTCGCATCCCGGTCTCCTACGCCAAACGCGTCGTGGGCCGTCGCATGATGGGTGGTCAGACCACCTACCTGCCCATCAAGGTCAACACCGCGGGTGTCGTGCCAATCATCTTCGCTTCGGCGCTGCTGTACTTCCCGGCTCAGATTGCCGTGTTCTTCCCCGGCATCGGCTGGATTCAGGCAGTTGCCTCTGCGCTTTCGCGCGGCTGGCTCAACTGGGTGCTTAACGTTGTCCTCATCGTGTTTTTCGCGTACTTCTACACCTCCATGGTGTTCAACCCCGATGACACGGCCGACAACCTTAAGAAGCAGGGCGGCTTTATTCCGGGCGTGCGTCCGGGTAGGGCTACCGCGGCCTACATCAAGAACGCGCTCAACAAGATTACGCTTCCCAGCGCTGTCTTTTTGGCGCTCATCGCCATCGTGCCTTCGATCATCTTCTCCTTTACGGGTAACCAGCTGATCCAGGCATTTGGCGGCACGTCCATCCTCATCATGGTCGGCGTCGTGCTCGACACGGTCGATAAGCTCGAAGGCCAGATCAAGATGTATGATTACGATGGATTCTTTAAATAGGCTAGAGGAGGATTGCTCATGAACCTCGTATTGCTCGGAGCTCCGGGTGCCGGTAAGGGTACCGTCGCACAGGAGCTCGTCGCCGAGTTTGGCGTCGCTCACATTTCCACGGGCGACCTGCTGCGTGCTGCCGTCAAGGGTGGCACCGAGCTTGGTATTCAGGCTAAGAAGTACATGGACGCTGGCGAGCTCGTTCCCGACCAGCTCGTGATCGACCTTGTCAAGGAGCGCCTTGCTGCCGATGACGCCCAGCAGGGCTTCATCCTCGACGGCTTCCCGCGCAACACCGCCCAGGCTGTGACACTCGATTCCGAGCTCTCCGTCATGGGTCGCGAGATCGACTGCGCCCTTCTGGTCGATGTGGCCCCCGAGGTCATCATCGATCGTCTGTCTTCGCGTCGCACCTGCCGCGCATGCGGTTACACCGGCACCGCTGCCGATGCTATCTGCCCCAAGTGTGGCGGCGAGATGTATCAGCGCGACGACGACAAGCCCGAGACCATCAAGAACCGTCTCGACGTCTACGAGAAGTCCACGAGCCCGCTCGTCGACTACTATCGTGGCCAGGGTCTGCTCAAGTCGGTCAACGGTGACCAGGCTCGCGAGACCGTGTACGGGGATGTCAAAGAGGCTCTCGGTCTATGATCAAGATTAAGTCTGCAACGCAAATCGAGCAGATGAAGAAGGCAGGAGCGCTATCTAAGATGGCGCTCCGCCACGTTGGAGCCATGGTGCGTCCCGGCGTTTCGACTTTTGAGCTCGATCAGCTCGCGGAGCAGATTATCCGCATGCATGGCGGCACCCCGGCCTTTAAGGGTTACGGCGGGTTCCCGGGGACCATTTGCGCATCGATCAACGATGCCGTGGTCCACGGTATTCCCAACCCCGACATGATCCTGCGCGATGGCGATATCATCTCCATCGATACGGGAGCCGTTGTCGACGGTTGGGTCGGCGATAACGCTTGGACGTTTTTCGTCGGCACCCCCACGCCCGAAGCCAAGGCTTTGTGCGAGGTCACGCGCGATTGTCTTAAGGCTGCCATCGAGCAGGCTGTTCCCGGTAACCATATCGGGGACGTCGGTTATGCCGTTCAGTCCCTCGCCGAGTCTCACGGTTACGGCGTGCTTCGTGATTATGTGGGCCATGGCATCGGCCGCGTGATGCACGAGGACCCCAACGTTCCTAACTATGGAAAGAAGGGGAGGGGCGTTCGCCTCCAGGCCGGCATGGTCATTGCCATTGAGCCGATGGTTACGATGGGTTCCAACCATGTGAGCACGGGTTCCGACGGTTGGATCGTCACGACCAACGACCACCTGCCCGCCGCGCACTACGAGAACACCGTCGCCATCACCAATGACGGTCCGGTGATTCTCACCACGGATGCGCAAGGTGCTTGGTGTTCGCTCCAAGGCGGAGAAATGTAACAAGTTCCACTTAGTTGTGGAGCCATTACGAAGTTATTACGATGCGTGCATACGTGTTGTAGAATACTCAATCGCTGTCGTTTTCTAGAGAAAGATGATTGCTTGTGAAGAAGGAAGACGCAATTGAGCTCGAGGGTACGGTAAAAGAGCCGCTGCCCAACGCCATGTTTAAGGTTGAGCTCGAGAACGGTCATTCGGTTCTGTGCAACATTTCTGGCAAGATCCGAATGAATTACATCCGTATTCTCCCCGGTGACAGGGTTGTCGTGGAGCTTTCCCCGTACGACCTGACCCGCGGCCGCATCACCTATCGCTACAAATAGCGGCACGCATACACGCACTCCATTTCCGACTGCAGGCTTAGCTCAACCTACGGTCGGATTGTGTGTGAAGACCAGCCATAGTTTTAAACGCCTGCGGCTGGGCGAGTAGATAGTAGGGAAGTAGTTTGAGCGCTACCGAAAGGAAGAACGATGAAGGTACGTCCTTCGGTCAAGAAGATGTGCGATAAGTGCAAAATCATTAGGCGCCATGGCAAGGTCCTCGTCATTTGCGAGAACCCCCGTCATAAGCAGCGTCAGGGTTAAGAGAGGAGACTACGTTGGCCCGTATTAATGGTGTCGACCTCCCGCGTGAGAAGCGCGTTGAGATCGGTCTGACCTACATTTACGGCATCGGCCGCACCACTGCGACGAAGATTTGCGTCGAGTGCAACGTTAACGTGGATACGCGCGTTAAGGACCTCACCGAGGATGAGGTTAACGCCATCCGCGATTATATCGATAAGAACCAGATCATGGTTGAGGGCGACCTCCGCCGTGAGCGCAACCAGAACGTCAAGCGCCTTATGGACATCGGCTGCAACCGCGGCCTTCGTCACCGCAAGGGCCTCCCGGTCCGCGGCCAGCGCACCCACACTAACGCTCGTACCCGCAAGGGCCCGAAGCGTCAGATCGGTGCTAAGAAGAAGAAATAAGGAGCGCTAGATAGATGGCTACTGCTAAGAAGAACGTTCGCGCTGCCCGTCTGAAGCGCGCGGACCGTAAGAACATTTCCGTGGGCCAGGCTCACATTCGTTCTACGTTCAACAACACGATCGTTTCGATCACCGATCCCCAGGGCAACGTCATTTCCTGGAAGTCGGCTGGCCAGGTGGGCTTCAAGGGCTCCCGTAAGTCCACGCCGTTCGCTGCCCAGATGGCTGCCGAGGCTGCTGCCAAGCAGGCCATGGAGCACGGTATGAAGAAGGTTTCCGTCTTCGTCAAGGGCCCCGGCTCCGGTCGTGAGACCGCCATCCGCTCCCTCCAGGCTGCTGGCCTCGAGGTCTCGAGCATCCAGGACAAGACCCCCATTCCGCACAACGGCTGCCGCCCCAAGAAGCGTCGCCGCGTGTAACTGAAAGGATCGTATCAATATGGCAATCGACAGGACTCCTGTTCTTAAGCGCTGCCGTCAGCTCGGGATCGATCCCGCTGAGCTCGGTTACAGCAGCAAGAAGGAATCTATCCGTCAGCCCAAGCGCCGTCGCAAGGAATCTGAGTACGGCATGCAGCTGCGCGAGAAGCAGAAGGTCAAGTTCATCTATGGCGTTCTGGAGAAGCAGTTCCACGGCTACTTCAACAAGGCCCGCAAGATGAACGGCGTCACCGGTGAGAACCTCATGATCATCCTTGAGTCTCGCCTCGACAACGTCGTCTTCCGTCTTGGCTTCGCCCGCACCCGCAAAGAGGCTCGTCAGTCCGTCCGTCACGGTCACTTCACCGTGAACGGCAAGCGCGTGGACATCCCGTCCTACCGCGTCAAGGCCGGCGACGTCGTCGCTGTCGGCGAGAAGTTCCGTGACCTCCTCCCCATCAAGGAGGCCCTGATTTCCTCCGAGCGCTTTGAGGTCCCTGGCTGGCTCGAGGTCGATATCGAGAAGCTGTCTGGTAACGTGCTCGCTCTGCCGACGCGTGAGCAGATCAGCGGTGATATCAACGAGCAGCTCATCGTCGAGCTCTACTCTAAGTAGTCCATCCGGGCTGCTGAGGCTGGAGGTAATACATGTCAGAATTCATTAGGCCTCAGGTTCAGGTCGAAGAGATCAACGAGACGTCTGCTCGTGTCTCCGTCGAGCCGCTCGAGCGTGGTTACGGCGATACGCTGGGTAACTCCCTTCGTCGCGTTCTTCTGTCCTCGCTCGAGGGTGCCGCTGTCGAGGCTATTCAGATCGATGGTGCGCAGCACGAGTTCATGACCATCCCTAACATGGTCGAGGATGTCACCGACATCGTCCTGAATGTCAAGGGTCTTGTCTTCAGGGCTCTCGGCACGACCGACGAGGCGACCGCCACCATCTCGGTTGACGGCCCCTGCGAGGTCACCGGTGCGGACTTCTTTATTCCGTCCGAGTTTGAGCTGGTCAACCCCGAGCAGCACATCGCTACGCTCACCGAGGGTGGCCATCTCACCATGAGCATGCGCATCGGCTATGGCCGCGGCTATGTTTCTGGCGAGGCCAACAAGCGCGACAACGATCCCATCGGTGTGATCCACGTCGACTCGCTGTACTCGCCGGTTTCCCGTTGCGCCAAGCTCGTTGAGGCTTGCCGTGTCGGTCAGCACACCGACTACGACCGCCTTGTCCTCGAGATCGAGACCAACGGCTCCATCGCCCCGCGCGACGCCGTGGTCCAGGCTGCCAATATCATCAACCAGCATATGGCCGCCTTTATGAACCTTGCCGAGACCCCCGAGGTCGAGGAGGAGGCTTCGATCTTCGCTCCCGAGGTCACCAACGACAACGCCGAGCTGGACAAGCAGATCGAGGATCTGGACCTTTCCGTCCGTTCCTACAACTGCCTTAAGCGCGCCAGCATTCACTCGGTCCGTCAGCTCGTTGAGTTCTCGGAGAACGATCTGCTCAACATCCGTAACTTCGGTGTTAAGTCGATCGAGGAAGTGAAGGACAAGCTTGAGTCCATGGGCCTGAGCCTGAAGGCTTAATGCTTCGCATATTTGAGGAGAAACTAGACCATGCGTCACAACGTTAAGAAGGGCCTGAAGCTCGGCACCGATGCGAGCCACACCAAGGCCATGAAGAAGAGCCTTGCTAAGGCCCTCTTCGAGAACGACCGCATCAAGACCACCGAGACCCGCGCTAAGGCGCTGCGTTCGGTCGTCGACCCGATCATCACTTGGGCCAAGAAGGGCGACCTGCACTCTCGTCGTCTGGCTATCGCCAAGCTCGGCGATAAGCAGCTCGTTGCCGAGATCTTCGACAAGGCTGCTCAGGGCATGTGGCAGGACCGCAACGGCGGTTACACCCGCATCATGAAGCTCGGTAACCGCAAGGGCGACAACGCTCCCATCGTTATCATGGAGCTCGTCACCGAGCCTTGCACGCCTAAGGCCAAGAAGGCTGCTCCGGCCCCCAAGAAGGCCGCTGCTCCCAAGAAGGTCGAGGCTGTCGAGGAGGCTCCTGCTGAGGAGACCGCTGAGTAGACATTCCGTCTGCATAGGCTATATTCGAGGGGTACGTTCGCGTACCCCTCTTTTTTTGTCGCGATACCGTTACTTGTTTGTTGGGAGCGCCCATGACTGCGCCGTCTGATTTCAATTCGATTTCCGAGCTTGACGCCACGCTCGTTTTCCGCGTGGCCTATGATGGCTCGTCGTATAGCGGATTTGCCGAGCAGCCGGGACAGACGACGGTTGCGGGTGAGCTACGTCGAGCCATCGAGACGCTGCTTCGCCGCCCGATCGATTTGACGTGCGCGGGACGTACCGATGCCGGCGTACATGCCGTGGCTCAGTACATCAGCGTGCCTGTAACGGACGCTGAGCTCGCGTGTACGCGCCGTAGGTGGCTGCGGGCTATGGATGCCCTGCTGCCCAAAGATATCGCCATCAACGAGGTCTACAAGGCTCGTAAGGGCTTTTCTGCGCGCTTTGACGCGCGCTCTCGCACTTACACCTATCGCATTGCCGATCGTGATGCGCGGCCCGTGCTGTCACGCGGTGCTGTGTGGTGGCATCGCTATCCCCTCGACGTCGATGCGATGGCGGCCGCCTGCCCTGCGCTTTTGGGCGAGCAGGACTTTAAAAGCTTTTGCAAGGTTGCCTCGGCCGTTGGCAAGCCCACGCATCGTTGCGTGATGCGTGCCGAGTTTGGCCATGAGGTTGCGTTTGGCGAGGACATCCTGACGTTCACCATCGAGGGCAATGCGTTTCTGCATTCGATGGTTCGCACGATCGTGGGCACGCTTGTCGAGATTGGCATGCATCGCCGTGAACCCGAGTGGATGCGTGAGGTCATCGATGCTTGCGACCGTACCGCTGCGGGCCCCACGGCTCCTGCCTGTGGCCTTACGTTTATGGGCGTGGATTACGATCCCGCCGAGCTTGTCGTGCTCGACTAGGGGAGGGCTCGACGCGTCGTGCGTCGACACCTGTCATCTGTGGGCTGCGCGTGTGCAACATCTGTTCTTGGCGTGCAATACAACCGGTGTCTCATTGCTTTTATTGCTGGGGTGTACCATGAACCACGATTTGATTCATTGCTGTCGGGAGGACGGATAACTTGGTTCGACGTGGCTCGCATCCGCGACTTTCGGTGATCCTTGTGGTAGAAGGTTCGTCCAGCTATGCGATGCGTGCGCTCGAGAGTATCCAGAACCAAGACCTCTACGATTTGCAGATTGTCGTTGTCTGCCGCGATGCTGCGCCCGGTGTGCGCCATTCGCTTCAAGTTGCTGCCGACAGGGACATCCATATTGATTTGATTGACGTCGAGGACGCGAAGCGCGGTGCTTGCCTTCGTGCCGGTTTTGCTGCCTCGCGTGGCTCTCAAATCATCGCTATGAACGCCGATGAGTGGTTTGCTCCGCAGTCCCTTTCCAAGATGGTCGATATCGCGTGCGATACTGCGGCAGACATTGTGCTCCCCTCGGTGTCGCTCGATCGATACGATGCGCATCGCGAGCGTCATTCGCGCGTCTTGGATGCTGCTCATATTTCCATTGATGGCAAATCTTCGATGGTGGCCGGGCTGCCTCAGTTGATTTTAGGCGGCCTTGTCGTTCAGACCTCTGGCGTGATGTACAGCCGCTCGCTGTTTGAGGCATGCCTTTTGTGCGACAAGGCGTTTCGCACAGTTGGGTTTATGGCATGCGCGCTTTCGCAGGCACGATGCGTGTCCGGCTGCGGCGATGCTTGTTTCCACGCGGCGGCACCTAAGCTTACAGATGCCTTTGATCCCACCATGTATGCCAAGGTATCCGATGATGCCCGAGCGCTCGACGAGCTTGCGGACTCACTCTCGGAAGCAGATAGCGGTGGTCGGCTTAAGCTGGCAAGCCAGAAGTTCTACTTTGCCGGACTAGTCGCCTGCATCGAGAATTTGTGTCTGAGCCCGCATGGGGTGTCGTCAATCGAGCGTTCCGCCCGCATGCGTGATATGCTCGAGGCGCCTCGAACCCGTCAGATGGTCGCCGCGCTCAAGGATAACCATCGGGGACTCGGTCTGTTGTTTGGGCCGATCGCCAGCGCCAAGCCCGCGCGCTGCGTGATGTGTACGCATCTGGCAGCTTTTCTTAACCGGACGGGCGCAAAAACCGCCTAAACGGCTCATTTCGAAACAAATTTGCATAGAATTGTTTCGAAACGCGTTCTTATACACAAAAGCCTTCAAATAGCGTTAAACTATTCAATCACTGATTGATTGTCTCCGCCATCTTTTGGAGAGAGGGTTTGTATGGCTAAAAAACGCAATGGGCGCCAGGATGCCATTAGAGATATTGTGCGCAATAAGGACGTCCGCACGCAGCGCGTGCTGGTCGATGAGCTCCGCGCTATGGGCTTTGATTGCACGCAGGCGACTGTCTCTCGCGATATTGCCGATATGGGGCTGCGTAAGCTCCCTGAGGGCATCTATGTTCTGGCAGAGGACCTGCACCTGCAGCGTATGGTTTCCGAGCTCGTAACGGGCGTTTTGCGCACCGATAATCTGGTTATGATCAAGGCTCAGCCTGGTACGGCTTCCGGCGCCGCCGCTGTTGATGCGGCAGAGCTGCCCGATGTGCTTGGCTCGCTTGCCGGCAACGATACGATTTTGGTTATTGCCCAGACGGCCGAGGACGGCGAGCGTCTTGAAGCGCTGATCAATAAGCTGAGCAATTCTCGCAAGTAGGCGTGCGGGTCGTGCGCTCGGCACTGTGCGCGCTGACATAGTGGCTTGTAAGGGGTATCGACGTTGGTCGGTACCCCCTTTTTGTCTGCCGGTATAAAGATCGCCCATCAGGTTGCTTTAAACTAAAAAGGCCCCCGAGCAGTTTAATTAGCTGCTCGGGGGCCTTGTTGCTTATGGCTGGATGAATTTCTAGCCGACCGTATCGTCAGGCGTGGGCGAGGGGTCGGGAGTGGGC
>CABRWN010000036.1 GCA_902474645.1 uncultured Collinsella sp. | reverse complement strand
GCTCTTCCGATCTTGCTCGTGACCGTCGGCTTTATCGACCCGGGCAACTGGGCCTCCAACATGGCCGCCGGCTCGCAGTTTGGCTACGCGCTGCTGTGGATCGTCACGCTGTCCACGATCATGCTCATCGTGCTGCAGCACAACGCGGCGCA
Organism: uncultured Collinsella sp.; assembly: GCA_902474645.1. Lineage (GTDB taxonomy): Bacteria > Actinomycetota > Coriobacteriia > Coriobacteriales > Coriobacteriaceae > Collinsella. The sequence goes on along the minus strand of CABRWN010000036.1, from coordinate 13,866 downwards.
CTTGGGCATCGCCACGGGCATGTGTCTCGCCGAGGCCACGACGCGCCACCTGCCCCGCCTCGTCGGGCGTGCGATACTCGGCAGCGCGTATCTAGCCACGGTCGCCACCGCCATGGCCGAAGTCCTGGGCGGTGCGATCGCGCTTCAAATGCTCTTTGGCCTGCCCGTGCGCGCGGGCTGCGTCATCGTGGCGGCGGCATCGATTGCCATGCTCATGACAAGCTCCTACAAACGCGCCGAACGCTGGATCATCGCCTTCGTGGGCGTGGTGGGACTTTCGTTTTTAGCCGAGCTTGCACTAGTCAAGGTCGACTGGCCGCAAGCCGCCACAAGCTGGATCACACCCCGTATGCTCACCGGCTCGGCCGCGATTATCGTAAGCATCCTAGGCGCGGTCGTTATGCCCCACAACCTCTTCCTGCACTCCGAGGTCATCCAATCCATGCACTTCGAAGGCCAAGGCGAGCAGGTTATCGAAGAGCGTCTGCGCTATGAGCTCTTCGACACGCTCTTTTCGATGGGCGTAGGCTGGGCAATCAACTCGGCCATGGTCATCCTGGCCGCAACGACCTTCTTTGCGCACGGCATTGTCGTAGACGACCTCGCCGTCGCAGCGGACACGCTCTCCCCCATTCTGGGCCCGGCGAGCTCGACAATCTTTGCGGTGGCGCTGCTGTTTGCGGGCCTATCGAGTAGTGTGACGGCGGGCATGGCGGCGGGCACCATCACCGCGGGCATGTTCGATGAGGAATACGACATCCACGACCGACATTCCTCGATCGGGGTGGCGACCTGTTTCGTCGGCGCAGTGGCGGCGTGCCTGGTCGTCCCGAATCCTTTTGAGGGTCTCATTTGGAGTCAGGCACTGCTGTCGCTTCAGCTGCCGATTACGGTCTTTGTGCTCATACGGCTCACCAGCTCACGCCGCGTCATGGGTAAATACGCCAACTCGCGCCCGCTCAACGCGTTGCTCGTAGGGATCGGCGTCATCGTGACGATTCTCGATGTCGTGTTGTTGACAGGGATGTAATGGGGCGGAGCACCTACCCAGGCAAATGTCTCGATCTGTAACATCTAGACCCGCTTTTGATGTCTAGGTGTCACAGATCGAGATCTTCTGCCGGACGGTTTTGGTTTGTCTCAACCTGTAACAGGAAGACCAGTTTTGAGTCGTTAGATGTTACAGATTGAGACAAAAGGTCGGCCGGACTCACGACAGACTGGATCGGCTAACAGCAGCCGTGATCCCTTGGGGACGGAGGAAAAGGGTCCCGGCCGGAATATCCGACCGAGACCCTTGGACAGAGCTATGTGTTGCTGCAAGTCGTGTGTCTGCGAGCTACTCCTCGACGAGCTCAAACTCATCGGGGCCGACGCCGCAGACCGGGCATACGTAGTCCTCGGGCAGCTCGGGTGTGTCGACCTCAACCTCGTAACCGCAAACGGTGCACACAAACTTATACGTCTTCTTCTCCTCAGCCATGATGTTCTCCTCTCGAACGTGACTGCTGGTGTACTTACTTATTAGTATATATTCTCAATAACATAATGCAAGTATTTTTAGAACATTTCTAGCCTTGATACGACGAGGCTTTGGGCGGCGTCTTGCCCTTTAGCACCTTGTGATAGTAGTCGTACGTCAGCGGTGTCTCGTCGCTCAGGCGCTCGGCATCCTCGACCTCGCCGATAAACAGCAGATGCGTGCCCACATCCACAGTGTCGATCAAACGGCAGCTAAACAGGGCCGCCGCGTGCTCGGGCACATAGGGCATGCCCAGAGCCGTCTCGCGGGTCTCGTATTTGGCAAACTTGTCATAATCGCTGCTGGTGCGGAACCCAAAGTTACCGATGTAGAGCATGTCGGCGGTCTGATCGATCACGGTCAGCGCGAACGCTTTGGCCGATGCGATGACGCCCGAGGTGACATTGTCCTTGTTCACGGCAACCGAAATACGCGGCGGCATGGACGTCACCTGCACCGCAGTGTTGATGACGCAGCCGGCGCGCAACCCTTCTGCCGCAGCGCTCACCACGTACAGACCGCTCGGCATGGTAAAGAACGCAGTTTTGTCCATAACGATCACTCCCCTAGCTCGGGTTGGAACCTCATGAATGTATGTACCCACAAAAAAGGCGGCACCCATAACGGACGCCGCCTTTGAGACATATGTGTCAGAACAGTAAGAAAGATGAGACGCCCGCAGTTGCGGTGAAATAGGGACTGAATAGCCCCTCAAACAGGCAAAACAGTCCGTATTCCACCGCAACTTATACAGAGTGCCTAGCGGTTGCGTTCCTTAAGGGCGCGGTCGATTTCGCGCTGAACGTCGCGCTTGGCCATGTCCTCGCGCTTGTCGTAGAGCTTCTTGCCGCGACCCAGACCCAGCAGCAGCTTTACGCGGCCGTCGGTATTAAAGTAGAGTTCCAACGGAACCAGCGCATAACCACGGTTGCGAAGTTTGCCGTCAAGAAAGTCGATCTCCTTGCGGTGCAGCAGCAGGCGACGCCGACGGTCGGGATCGCGATTCCACACGCCACCATGGCTATAAGGGTGGATATGCAGACCGACGAGCCAGCACTCTCCGCCGCGGATCAGCGCGAAGGTATCGGTAATCTGGCAGGCGCGCTCGCGAATCGACTTGACCTCGGTGCCACTCAGTTCAATACCGCATTCGAACGTCTCATCGATAAAGTACTCGTGATGCGCAGAGCGATTCTTAGAAATGAGCTTGCGCTCGCGCTTACTGGGCATCGCCGGCCTCCTTGGCTCCATCGGCGTTTGAGCCCGCAGTCTCGCGCTTAGCCTTGCGCTCGGCGTTGAGTTCGGCGTCGCTCTCGCGCACCAGCTTGATAATCGCCGCACAGGCCTCCTCGCCCACCAAGTCGCGAGCACGCACCGTCAGGCGCGTCGCCTCCTGCTTGTCGCCGTCGCTTGCAGCATCGGTCGCGCACATAATCAGGCAGATGGCAATCTCGGCCGAAGGCGAGGTCGGCACGCCCTGCAACGCCAGCTCGCCCATCACGTGGTCGTCGCTCTCATCGGCGGCATCCGGATAGGCAGTATGGATCTTGTTGAGCAGGCGCGTCGTATGCGCATCGTTGGGCGCCAGGCGCAGCGCCAGACGCGCGCAGCCCACGGCAGCCGAAATGTTCTCGGTCTCGGGCTCCAAGAAGTACTGACCTAGATTGGCGTAAGCGCGGGCGGCGCACTTGCCATCGCTTGCACGCTCCAGCACCGAGAACGAGAGCGATGCCCATTCCTGCTTGTCCTCGAGTGCGCGGAACAGCTCGGCCAAATCCAAGCGATAGTTGCAGTTCATGGGGTCCCAACGCACAGCCTGCATCAGGGCATTACGAGCGCTCACATAATCCTGCTGGCGAATGTAGGCAAACGCCATGTCAGAGTACAGGCGGTCAAACGGCACCTCGACCTGCACGAGCTCGCGCGGATCCTTCTCCACGCGGCGATAGGCCAAGCGCTCAAACTTGCTATCGAAGCTAAAGTATTGGCGCTTCTCCTCCGTCTTGCACTCAGCGTCGATATACTCCTCGGCGAGCTCCACCAGACGCTCCAGCAGCGGCGTCGCCGTAGCCAGGTCGCCCTGCGCCAGATAGTTCTCGGCATACGTGATGTCTTGCAAGCTGATGGGCAGATCCATGGCTACTCCTCGATCTGAGCGAAACACGGCAGGCGCCGTATATACGGTCAATACACAAAACCCGGGTCTCTTACGAGGCCCGGGCGTTCAATTTTGGTAGCCCGTACCAGATTCGAACTGGTGATCTCCGCCTTGAGAGGGCGGTGTCCTAAACCGCTAGACGAACGGGCCATATGTAGCAAATGCAATGGCTGGGATGGAGGGAGTCGAACCCCCATTGACGGAACCAGAATCCGCTGTCCTGCCATTAGACGACATCCCAATGACTGCATCGCTGCGCTCGGCTGTGCCGTTGCGCAAGAAAGAAATATACGGGAAGTCTCGCCGTGACGCAAGCCCCAATTTTGACTTTTTTGAAATTCAGTCAAATTGGCCTAATTTAGTCCAACCCGTGAAGGACCTGTGAAGCCAACCGCTGTACACGAAGGGCAAAACGCCGCGAGCGGTAGCCGTCAACCGTTGGCAGATTCTACCGCGAAAACGATAGCACCAGGCAACACAATCGAAGTATCAATGATTGCGTAGATATCGAGGCACCATGGACGAAGAGCTTGATTACCTATGGGAGACCCTGGGCCTCGAGATCACTGCCGACCTTTGGCCTGAACGGGACAAAATCCATCCCACACTGCGCCCCGCCATCACGGTGATGCAGGCAAAATACCGCCGCGCCTCGTTTTTGATCATGCGGACGACATGGCACGCAGGGCTCCCCGACCTCAAGCGCATCCAGGCAAGCTTGGTCGAGCTGTCCGGCATGCCGACCGTCATATCCGAGGCGCATCTGGAGCAGCGCCAGCGCGAGCGACTGCAACAGCAGCGGATTCCCTTTATCTGCCCCGGCGTTCAGGCATATCTGCCCTTTATGGACGAGGAGTACTGGAGCGGCAAGCCCAACAAGCACGTAAAGGTCTACGATCCGCACGAATGGGCGCAGCTGGCGGACTGACTGAGGCAGGCCCGCCGGCGGAAAGTGCGTCCCAGATCTCAAGCTCAAACTGGTCCCCACTTTCCCGTCGAGCCCTCAAACGGAAACCGTGTCCCACAATCGAAGCTCAGAATGGGACGTGCTTTCCGCAACCGGCCACTTTGGGAAAGTGCATCCCATTCTGGAAGCGAATTCCGGGTCGCACTTTCCGCAGCCGCTACAGCAACGCCTCGGCCCAAGCCGCTTCCCTAAAGCCGGGAATCGCAAAGTCGTCGCCCACCAGCAGCGGACGCTTGACCAGCATGCCGTCGGTCGCCAGCAGCTCGTAGCACTCCCGATCCGTCATGCCCGCATCCAGACGCGCCTTCAGGCCCAGCTCTCGATATTTCATGCCCGACGAATTAAAGAAGCGCCGCACCGGCAGCCCCGAGCGAGCAATCCAGGTCGCAAGCTCATCAGCCGTGGGATTGTCCAAAACGATATCGCGGTCGATATACTCTACCCCATGTTCGTCCAGCCATGCCTTGGCCTTCTTACAGGTCGAGCACTTGGGATATTCAACAAACAGTACGGTCATGGGAATCCTCCGAATATAGATCGGCCAACGCAGGCACACGCCACACGAGGCGCCTTCGTATGATGAGCCAATTGTAGCCCACGGGTCACACGCTAAACGAACCGTACCCCGAATCCGCGTTTGATGAACGGCAGCAGCTCCATTGCCTCGGGCGTGATATGGCCCGCAACGTTCATGCGCTCGTCACCGGGAAGATCGACCCGCGCAATCTCAAGCTCGCCTTCGTAGCGCCCATATCCGCTATTGCTCACAGCGATCGACCCCGCCTTTCGAAACAGGCCGGCTCCGGCATCCGTCGGCACGGAATCCGGCTTAAGCGTCGTACGTGACTCCTGAGACCTAAAGATGAGGACGCTCGAGTCGGGCCGGTCGTGATGAATCTGCCCGCGCACATAGGCATAACCGGGCTCAAGCTCGCATTGCAGGTCCACGTATCTGGCAGAAACTTGAGCAAACTGCGCCCAGCCCGCATCGGAAAGATCGGGGTCGCCGACCAACACAATGTCGCAATCGGCGCCGTGTGCAAGCTCAAGCATATTGAGAGCAACCTTTGACGCGCGACCGCGCTGCGCCTCGACCGTCGGCAGCCCCTCGAATACCGGCCCGCGAACTTTAGCCTCACCCGGCCCAAAAGCCATGATTTCGAATCCAAGCGCCGCAAGACGAAGATTCACCCGAGCAATGTCCTCCAGAGCTAAACCGGTATAAGGCTTGGGGTAAAAATTGTGACAGGCGGCAAAACGAGTCACATCGGCACCGGCCTCACGCCACGATGCGATTTCATCAGAACTCACTGTCGATGCATTGACCACAATGTGAAATACACCGGACAGCTCCGCGACCCGCTGGGCGCTAAAGCCATAGTCCAAACGAAGGTATTCCAACCCCAGATCGCGCAGGTCCTCGATGCGCTCAAGCCCGAGCAAATCGCACGTGCGAGGCCCCACATCGGCAATGAGCGCAATGCCGCGGGCGGAAAGCAGCGACAGCACATGACGGACCTTATCAGCATACGCCGCTCCCCCATCCTCGGGAATATGCAGCGAGGTGAACGCATAGCGCGCACCCGCCGCGGCACCACGCTCAATCGTCCGCTCAATATCCTGCAGAGGGCTGGAAAGATAAATCGAAATACCCGTTTTCACGCTTCAACGCTCCTTTAAAAAAGGCCGGCGGAGCAGTTAGCCCCGCCGGCACAACCATAGCATCAAGAAATCTGCCGCGCGCCGCGAACCCCGAGCAACACGGCTCGCGATATCAAACTACTCGCCAAAGAACTCGTTGATCTTCTGCTCGTCGACGCCAAAGAACCACGTCAGGACAAAGCCGGCGGCATAGGCAAGCAGCATAGCGGCAACGTAGCCGAGCTGCTGGCCAGGAACGACGATCAGCAGGCCAAACAGACCGGAAACGCCCTGAGAAACCGTGCCGATGTGAAGCAGCGCCGCGAGCGCGCCGCCAAATCCGGCACCCAGGCAAGCCGTCACAAACGGACGAACGAGCGGCAGCGTAACAGCATACATCAGAGGCTCGCCCACACCCAAGATTCCAACGGGAATGGACTCTGCGACGTACTTCTTGAGCTTGGCGTTCTTGGTCTTAAAGTACAGCGCCAAACCGGCACCGACCTGGCCGCCACCAGCCATCATAAGGATGGGAAGCAGGTAATTGATACCCTTGGTAGCGCCGTCGGGATCGTTGAGCATAGCGTGGATCGGCGTGAGCGCCTGATGCAGGCCGACGGACACCAGCGGCAAGAAGCCTGCCGACAGGATATAGCCACCCAGGACGCCCAGCTTCTCGAAGATAAAGGTCAAAACGCTAAAGATGGCAGTCGTCAGCCATGCGCCAACCGGCTGGATGACGAGCATCAGAGCAAAGGCGCCGATGATGAGCACCAGCAGCGGGGACAAGAACGTGTCGAGTGCGTTGGGCATAACCTTGCGAATCTGACGCTCCATCCAGGCAAAAAATGCGCCAGCGATGAGAGCCGCGATCATGCCGCCCGCTGCGGGGTTGTACTGCGCACTGGTGAGCGGCAGCAGAATGGCAGTGGCAGGATCAGCCGCGCCAGGCGCAAGCAGGGGCATGGCGCTGTTGGCGATACACATCATGCCGGCGATGCCGCCCAGCGCAGCGGAGCCACCAAACTCACGTGCCGCGTTATAGCCCACCAAGATGGGCAGATAGGCAAACAGGGCCCAGCCCATGGAACGAATGCCCTGGTACCACCACTCGCCTGCAAGCGCTCCTGCCGTCGAGACGTTAATGACGTTGCAGATACCGTTGATGAGGCCAGCCGCAATGATGCCGGGAAGCAGGGCGACGAAGACATTGGAAATCTTCTTGAGGAAGGCCTGAACCGGCTTGGACTCGTACTTGGCCTTCTGCGCGGCCTTGTTTGTGGCCGCAGCGTCAACCACGCTCTCGTCAGCAACGCCTTTCGCAAGGCCGGTGAGCTTGGAGAACTCCTCGAGCACCTTATTCACCTTGCCCGGACCCAGCACGATCTGCATCGTGTCGTCCTCGACCAGGCCCATCACGCCGTCGAGCGCCTTAATACCCTCCGTGTCGACGTTGCCCGTGTCTTTGACGGTCACGCGCAGGCGCGTCATGCACGCCGCGTTTGCGAGCACGTTGTCTTTACCACCCAAAAGGTCCAGCAGCTTTTGAGCCAGCTCTTTGTTCGTCATAACTCCTCCTTGTATTGGGTATCTCGTCTGAATGTCATATCAGCTCACGCCGCGCACCTATTGGGCATCGGCATTGCTCTTCTCATGGCCACTCACCGCAGCACGGACATGGCCTCGTGCCCGCTCAAGAGCCACCGCAGCCTGCTCGGCATCGCAGTCCAGCAGTATCGAGACAATAGCGGTTTTTACATGGCCGCCGGCATCTGCAAGCGCCTGAACAGCGCGCTCGCGCGTGCAGCCGGTCGCCTCCATCACGATGTTCTGGCCGCGCACCACCAACTTCTCGTTCGTCTGCTGCACATCGACCATCAGGTTTTGGTATACCTTGCCGATCTTGACCATGGCACCGGTCGAAATCATGTTGAGAATGAGCTTTTGAACCGTTCCCGCCTTGAGCCTCGTTGAGCCGGTCAGCACCTCGGGACCGGGCACGGGCTCAATGGCAAGATCTGCGCTCTCCCCGATCTTCGACCCTTGGTTGCAGGCAATTGCAATGGTCTTGCACCCAGTTGCCTTGGCGTACACAAGGCCGCCCACCACATAAGGAGTACGACCGCTTGCCGCCAGGCCAACGACAAGATCCTTGTCCGAGAGTCCACGCTCTCGCAGGTCGTTCGCGCCAAGCTCCTCGCTGTCTTCGGCACCTTCGACAGCCTTGATAAACGCCGTCTCGCCTCCGGCAATGAGCCCGACAATCAGATCGGGTGACACGCCAAACGTGGGCGGACACTCCGAAGCGTCGAGTACGCCCAGACGACCGCTGGTGCCTGCGCCCATGTAAAAGACGCGCCCGCCGCGCTCGAGTGCCTCAGCAGCCCAGTCGATTGCTGTGGCAACCTGGGGCAACACTTTCGTGACCGACTGGACGGCACGAAGATCCTCATCGTTCATCGTCGTGACGATTTGCAGCGATGTCATCGTATCGAGGTCCATTGACCTTTGATTACGCTGTTCGGTCGTGAATTTTGTTAAATCGAGCATTTCATTCACCTCATCTTTCCTGTTTCTCGATGTAGTTTTGCTTAATGACATGCGTCGCCCGTTCGTAGTCACTGGCAACGTAAGCAGCGTACAGGGCATCGACAACCATAAGCTGGGCCATACGCGAAGCCATGGCACCGCTGCGGACCAAGGGTTCACTCGCAGCGACGCCGAGCACGGCATCGGCCATGGTGGCAAGCTTGGATGATCCATCTACTTTGGTAACGGCCACGACGGGACAGTTGTGACGTTGAGCCTCGGCGGTGCAGTCCAGCACCTCTTGCGTCAAGCCCGAGTAGCTAAAGGCGATTGCCATATCGCCCTCATGCATGTTCTTGGCACACAAGAGCTGATCATGCCAGTCGTCGTACAGATGGCACTCTTTGTCGACACGCATGAGCTTTTGCGCCAGATCGTGCGCGACCAAACGAGAGGCACCAATACCGAACAGATTGACCGCGCGTGCCCGCTTAAGACGGGCCGCGCATCGCTCCAAGACGGTGTAATCGAGCGTTCGCGCCGTCGCCTCGATCGTGCGCACGTTGCTTTTCATCACCTTCCCCACGATACGTTCGACGCTGTCATCCATGGAGATGTCCTCGAGGGCTACGTCTTTCTTGTCACCTAAGAGCGCCAGCTCGGCAATCAGTTCGCGCTGGAACTCCTTGTAGCCCGCAAAACCCAAACGCTTGCAAAAGCGCAAAATGCTCGAGGGCGAGGAGAACGTGACATCGGCAAGACCGCGGACGGACAGCCCGACTACCTCGTGCGGATGAGCGCTTACATATGCGATGACATTGCGTTCCGCCGGGCTCGCGCTGAGCTCACGCTCGCGAAGCCGCAAAAGCAATCCGTTTGCCATCTCAAACACCTCCGTTGAGAAGAATTAAAGACCAACGAACGATTCGTACCGGATACAAACAGCTTTTGCGGTACATTGTGCCGCATCGTGGCGCACAAAGGGCGAGCGTTCTACCGCTCGCCCCTCAAATCCGACCGCTCGGAAATACGCACGACACAAAATAATTCAACGAGGTCGCATTATCAGAAACGGGTTTGTTACCGGCTAGCGCCTCGCATGGGCGCCGATCGGCCGAGTCGCATGGCGCACCAACGCCGCCGCCAGCAATACCAACAGCATGGCGGTGACATAGCCCGCAGCATCGAATCCTAAATCGATAACGTCGAAATGCCTGCCGGGAACAAAGATCTTATGTACCTGATCGCCAACGGAGCAGGCGGCGCAAAAGAGCAATACGGGCACGCAACGGGAGCATACGCTCCACGGACGCCTGGAAAAGCAAACCACGACCACCGAGGCGAACAATCCGACGAAGAAAAACTCTACGGTATGGGCAACGCGACGGACGTTCGTGCCCACCCAGATGCGAATGGAAGCAAGTCGGCCAGACCGGACATTCGAGGCAGCCGAATCGGTGCCCCCGGTCATTCCGTTCTCCGCCTGGGCTTCACCCGTGGCATCGGCAGCCTGAACGCCCGTGGCCTGACCCTCCACCACACGCGCGGTGGACTCGCTCAGCAACGACGTCTCCACCGCATTTTGCTCCGTCAGCACCCAGATACCCGCCAGCGTTGCAGCGAACAGAACGATCGCGGTCCATCCGATTATTTGTTTTATGCGCGCCAAGGGCCAACCTCCTTTTTTTGAATATCAGCGAGTGTAGCCCCAAATGACATCGTCACCGTATCAAAATTTGAATCGCAACAGGAAGCGACAAAGCGACGCAAACCCCTACCCCGCCTCGCGCATCCAGCGATCGAACGTCCCCACGCACACGCCCAAGCACTTTGCTGCCTGGCTGCGGGTAATATCGCCCGCCTCATAGCTATCGCGCACTAGCTCAAACTGAGGAGGGCACGGCTTGCGAGGTCGACCGAAACGGACCCCTCGCGCCCGCGCCGCTGCAATTCCCTCCGCCTGGCGCCGATGGATATTCTCGCGCTCCACCTGCGCCACGTAGCTCAGCAGTTGCAGCACAATATCGGCAATCAGGGCGTTGGTCACATCCGGCGCGCCGCTGGCCCTAGCGCGTGTGTCAAGCAATGGCATGTCCAACACCACAATGGCAACCCCGAGCTCCTTGGTAATGCGTCGCCATTCCTCAAGAATCTCGGAGTAATTACGACCAAGTCGGTCGATAGAAAGCACCACCAGCACGTCCCCGTCTCCCAGGACGTGTAACAGCTCGCGATAACGCGGTCGATCGAAGTCCTTGCCGCTCGCATGGTCGGCATAAATATTCGCCGAGCCCACGCCATAGGCGCCCAGCGCATCCAGCTGCCGATTAAGATTCTGATCGCGCGAACTCACCCGCGCATAACCGTACACCGTCGCCATCTCATCCCCGCTTTCTTGTAAACCTGCCAAAAGGGACAGGTTTATTTTGGTAGGTTTTACCTCTCAAATGGCAGGTAAGCGGGCGGCCGAGCAGACGGCAAGGTAGTCACGATTCAAATGCGAAGGACGGTCCCGAAAGGCCGCCCTCCGCTCCCCCACCATGAGTCGGGATTTGGCTAATGGATAAGCTTAAAGTCCAAGTGCCCACGCGTGGTATTGACGCGCGAGACCTCGACAATCACGCGCTGACCCAGTTCATGGCGAGTCCCCGTGTCGGCGCCCGTCAGCGTAAGCGCGTCCTCGTCGAACTCGAACCACTCGTTGCCCAGGCTCTTGATCGAAACCAAGCCTTCGACCTGCGTTAGGTCCAAGCGCACAAAGAGGCCCATACTGCTAACCCACGAGACGGTTCCGGCATAGCGCTCGCCCAGACGATCCTCATAGTACTGGGCAATCTTAATCTTTTGCGTCGCATGGCTGGCGGCATCTGCCGCGCGCTCGGCATCGCTGCATGCGCGGCAGATCTGCGGCAGAATGCGCGGCAGCGACTCGCGCCCCTTGCCGATCAGCCGCGGCGTACGGACCAAGGCGTCCTTGCCGCCGAGCTGCTCATAGGCCAACTGCAGTTTGAGCACGCGGTGCACCACCAGATCGGGGTAGCGACGGATGGGACTCGTAAAGTGACAGTAGCACGGCGCGGCGAGCGCAAAGTGGCCCTCGTTGCGCGGCTTGTACAGCGCGCGCTGCATGCTGCGCAGAAGCAGCGTGTTGACGAGCGGTGCGTTGGCCGTACCGGCGGCAGCATCAACTGCAGCCTGCAGCTCATCGGGGCTCCCCAGGGCAATACCGGCAGCACGGCGATCGTCGATGATGCCTAGCTGCGCCAGCGCAACGGCGGCACCGTGCAGGCTATCGGGGCTCGGATCCTCATGCACGCGATAGCAGGCCTCGATATCACGGTCTGCCAGCCACTCTGCAACGCACTCGTTGGCGAGCAGCATGGCTTCCTCGATAAGCGACGTGGCACACGAACGCTCACGCGCCACAATCTGCACGGGCACTCCGTCCTCATCCAATAGAGCGCGAATCTCGGCCGTGTCAAAATCGACTGAGCCGCGGGCGCGACGAATACGACGGCGAAGTTCGGCGAGTTCGTTGGCGGCGACAAGGAAATCGCCAAGGTCGACGTTGTAGCCGCGGGCGGCCTCCTCGCACGCAAGACCGCGCTCAAGCGCGTCCTCGCGCGAGACCTCAGCAGCCTCAACATCCTCAGCGGCGCCTTCCAGCATCGAATACTCCACCGCGCCGGCACGCACCAGCAGCGCCTCGGCTCCGTCATAGTCCATACGCACACGCGAGCGAATCACGCTGGGGTACGGATCGTAATGCCGCACGCGACCCTGCGCATCGAGCTCGATATCGACGGTAAACGCAAGACGGTCCTCGTCAGGGCGAAGCGAGCACAGGTCACAGGACAGGCGTTCGGGTAGCATGGGAAGCACGCGATCGGCCAAATACACCGATGTCGTGCGATGACGAGCCTCAAGATCGATATGCCCGTCCCAAGCCACATAGTGTGAAACGTCGGCGATATGCACACCCAGCCTGTAGCCACCCTCGGGCGTGCGCTCCAGCGAAATGGCATCGTCAAAGTCGCGCGCGTCGACCGGGTCGATCGTGATGACAAAGCGGTCGCGCAGATCGCGGCGGAGCGGGTCCTTAAGCGCCGCGGACACATCGAGCGAAAGCCCCTCGGCCTCGTCTAGCGCGGCCTCGGGATAGCTATCGGTATAGCCGTAACGCGCCATCACATATTGAACGCCCAAATCGGGCGCGTCATCTCCGCCAATGCGGCGTTCGATCGTCACGGTGCCCGATTCCAGGCGCGTCGGGTAGGTCAAAATGCGCGCGACAACGGCATCACCCGGGTGGACACCCAGACGATCCGCCGAGGTATCCTCGGGCAGAATGAAGAAGTCGGCCTTCAGGCGCGAATCGAGCGGCTCAATCACGCCGAGCGGACCGGCGGTCTGGTACGTGCCCACCACGCTTATAGCTGCGCGCTCAACCACGCCCTCGATCACGGCGCGACGCTCACCGTGCGGGCTGTTCTTAATGCTCACGGCAACGGTATCGCCGTCCATGATCTCACGCTTGCCGCGACCCATGACCTTGTAGTCGCCGTTTTCGGTTACAACGTAGGCACTGTGCTCATGGAGCTGCACGCGCCCGGTCAGGCTCGGACGGCGTTCGCTGCGCACCGGCCCGCGCTTATTGCGAGCTCCACGCTTATGCTTGTTATTGCGCCCCATGGCGCCTCCTAACTATCGATTGCCGTTTACATCCCAAGAGTCTACCCAAATGATCCCTAGGGGACAAAAAACGGGCCGCCCCATAAGAGACGACCCGTTGGAAGGGATGAATTCCAGGCATGCCTACACGCGCAGGTAGCGGCGCATGGCGATGGCAGAACCAAAGAGACCGATAATCACGCCGACCAGAATCAGTGCAGCATAGGTCACCAGGTAGTACTGCATCGGCAGGGCATAGGACATCCAGCCGATGCTCTCCTGCAGACGCGGAATCATCAGATTGCGCAGCAGCTCCAGAACGCCGATGGAAAGCAGCGAGCCCAAAATGGCCTGCAGTACGCCCTCGGTGATAAACGG